>JAGQRA010000515.1 GCA_020425885.1 Planctomycetota bacterium
AGGAGGACTTCCGCCGCGAGATCATGAACTACATCGGCGCGCTCGCCGTCGAGGGCAAGACCTTCCACTACAAGACCAACGAGCGGCTGCACCGCGCCCTCGAACTCAAGCTGTTCGAGGACCAGAAGGACTCGATCAAGCTGACCAGCCTGGTCTCGACCGTCGTCGACAAGGACACGCAGGAGAAGATCGAGGTCGTCAAGGGTCGGCTGATGCGCGACTTCGGCTACGACGAGGTCAGTGCCACCGATGTCCTCAACTACGTCGCGTCGATCTTCGCCCGCGGCGACACCAAGGGGGAGTGAGCCAGGGTGTCGGTGCGCAGGATCGATCAGGATCACACGCGGTTTCGCCACATCGTCCGCGGCAAGATCAAACGCAACCTCAAGCGCTTCGTCAGCTCCGGCGAGCTGATCGGCAAGCAGGGGCAGCGCTACGTCACGATCCCGTTGCCGCAGATCCAGCTGCCGCGCTTCCGTCACGGCAAGAACGAGAAGGGCGTCGGCCAGGGCCAGGGCGAGGAGGGCGAGGCCGCGCCCGGCCAGCAGGGCGACGGCGCCGGTCAGGCCGGGGAGGATCCCGGCAAGCACATGCTCGAGGTCGAGGTCTCGCTCGAGGACCTGGCCAAGATCCTCGGCGAGGAGCTCGAGCTGCCGAACATCGAGCCGAAGGGCAAGCGCAACATCCGCACCATGGCCGGCCGCTACACCGGCATCGCCCGCAGCGGGCCGAACTCGCTGCGCCACTTCAAGCGCACCTTCCGCGAGGCGCTGCGCCGTCAGATCGCCTCGGGCACCTACGACCCGGAACACCCGTTCGTGGTCCCGATCCGCGAGGACATGCGCTATCGCGCGATGCAGACCCGGCAGCTGCCGCAGGCCAGCGCCGCGGTCATCTACATGATGGACGTGTCGGGCTCGATGGGCCGCGAGCAGAAGGAGATCGTCCGCATCGAGGCGTTCTGGATCGATACCTGGCTCAGGCACCAATACAAGAACCTCGAGGTCCATTACCTGGTGCACGACGCCGTCGCCCACGAGGTCGACCAGCACACGTTCTTCCACCTGCGCGAGAGCGGCGGCACCAAGATCAGCTCGGCCTACGAGCTGTGTCTGCAGCTGATGCGCGACAGGTATCCGGCCAACGAGTGGAACGTCTACCCGTTCCACTTCAGCGACGGCGACAACTGGTCGGCACGCGACACCGAGTACTGCACGTCGCTGCTCAAGGACACGATGCTGCCGGCGTGCAATCAGTTCTGCTACGGCCAGGTCAAGTCGGCCTACGGATCAGGTCAGTTCAAGAAGGACCTCGACGCGGCGTTCAAGGGCGACGAGAAGGTGGTGACGACGGACATCCAGGATCGCGACGGCATCCTGCCGAGCATCAAGGCGTTCCTCGGCAAGGGGCGGTAGGGGAGGGCCGGCTGCCGGCCGCGCGCTACGGACGCAGCCGCCGCGCGAATGCCGCGTGACCGTCGCCGCCGCAACCCCGCTCGACCGCCGAACGCAGCGCCGACAGGTCGCCGGCGAGCAGCGCGCCGACGTCGAGCCACAGGCCCGGGAACACGCCGCTCCGCAGCAGCCCGTCGCCGCCGGGCTGCTGGCGCAAGTAGACGCCGCCCTCGAGCACGCCGTTGCGCCGGTAGGCGCAGGTCCTTGTCATCGACCTGTCGGCCCACCCGCTCGGCGCCGCCAGCAGCAACCGGCTCGATCTCCTGAGCGGCCGGTGACGCCGCGCCTCGGTGTTGCCGACACTGCGTCGGCATTGCGCTCGGGAGTGCGCCGCGCGACGAGGCCGCTGGCCGTGGGCGTCAGCGGGTGGCGTGCTTGGCAGGATCATGCGACCCTGTTGTCCTCGCTCACCCTCCGAGCCTCCTCGTCACCGACCATGCGTTTCATCACCCGTCTCCTCGTTGTCGGCGCGCTCATGCCCGCCATGGCCCTCGCGCAGAACCTCGTCGCCAACATCCGCACCGCCCCGTTCGGCAACGGTGGCTCCGGCATCGAGCAGTTCGTCGTCATCGGCAACCTCGCCGTGTTCGTGCCGCAGTCACCGTTCGGCCGCGAGCTGTGGGTCACCGACGGCACCAGCTTCGGCACCCATCTGCTCGCCGATCTGTCCGCGCCCGGCTCGAGCAGCCCGATCGACCTCGTCGTGCTCGGCAGCGAGGTGTTGTTCACGGCCAACGTTCCGGGGCTCGGTTACGAGCTGTGGAAGACCGACGGCACCAATGCCGGCACGGTGCTCGTGCAGGACATCAACCCGGTCGCTTCGGCCGGCGTCGGTGACCTGACGGTGCTCGGCGGCTACGTCTACTTCCGCGCCAACGACGGCAATAACGGCCTCGAGCTGTGGCGCAGCGACGGCACCGCGGCCGGCACGACGCTGGTCGCCGACATCAACCCGGGTGTCGGCAGCAGCAACCCGACCTCGATCTGCGCCGTTGGCGGCTATCTCTGGTTCTCGGCCACCGACGGCGCTGCCCACGGCACCGAGCTGTGGCGCAGCGATGGCACCGCCGCGGGGACGACCCTGGTCGCCGACATCAACCCGACCGGCAGCACCTCGATCAGCCTGATCGCGCCGTTCGGAAGCGGCGTGCTGTTCCGCGCCGACGACCAGAGCGGTGCCGGCGCCGAGCCATGGTTCAGCGACGGCACGCCTGCCGGCACCGTGACGCTCGGCGACCTGCGCCCCGGCACCGGTTCGTCCTCGCCCTCCGACTTCACCGCCGTCGGCGGCCGCGCGGTCTTCGTCGCCGACGACGGCACCAACGGTCGCGAGCTCTGGGTCACCGATGGCACACCGGTTGGCACCCAACTCGTCGACATCCATCCCACCGGCTCCGCATCGCCGCAGCACCTGTTCGCCTACCAGAACATCGTGCTGTTCTCGGCCGACGACGGCAGCAGCGGGCGCGAACTGTGGTCGACCGACGGCACCGCTGCCGGCTCCGCGCTGCTGGTCGACATCATCGCCGGCGCGGGGTCGTCGAGTCCCGGGTCGTTTGCCAGGATCGGCACCGAGGTTTGGTTCGCCGCGACCGGCACGGGCACCGGCAACGAGCTCTATCGCACCGACGGTACGGCAGCCGGCACGGCGCTGGTCTTCGATCTCAATCCCGGCAACTTCGGCACCTACGCGAGCGCGATCACCGAGTTCGGCACGCAGGTGCTGTTCGCCGGCACGGTCGGCGGCACCGCCGGCGAACCGGCGCTGACCGACGGCACCGTGCTCGGCACCACGCTGCTCGCCGACTGCGTTCCGCCCGCGGCGGAGTCGCTCCCGCACGAGTTCGCGACCCTCGGCTCGCGCGTGTTCTTCACTGCCTTGACCGACGGCAACGGCCAGGAGCCGCACATGACCGACGGCACGCCCGGCGGCACCGCGCTGCTCGCCGATGTGCGAGCCGGCAGCTTCGGCAGCAACGTCCAGTATGCGACGGCCGCCGGCGGCAACGTGTTCTTCTCCGCCGATGCCGGTGCCGGCGACGAGCTGTTCGTCACCGACGGCAGTGGTGCCGGCACGGTGCAGCTGACGGCCATCGGCGGCAACTTCGAGCCGCGCGGCATCACCGCGCTGGGCACCAAGGTCGTCTTCTCCGCCAATGGCAGCAACGGCCGTGAACCTTGGGTCAGCGACGGCACCGTGGCCGGCACCTTCGAGCTGTTCGACGTCTATCCCGGCACCGCGAGCAGCTTCACGCTGTTCTCCGAGAACTTCACCACGGTCGGCAACCTCGTGTTCTTCGCCGCCAATGACGGTGTCAACGGCAAGGAGCTATGGGTCACCGACGGCACCTTCCTCGGCACCCACCTCGTCGCCGACATCAATCCGGGCAGCGCCCCGTCGTCCCCGGGTGAACTGACCGCACTCGGCAGCACGCTCTACTTCCAGGCGTTGGCGCCGGGTTACGGCATCGAGCTGTGGCAGAGCGACGGCACGCTCGGTGGCACGGTGCTCGCGGCCGAGATGGCGGTCAGCATCATCAGCTCGTGGCCGCGGCAGATGCAGATCGTCGGCAACAGCCTCTGCTTCCTGTCGGGTGGCAACGGCGGCAACCAGATCCGCCGCTACGACCCTGCCACCGGCCTCGTGACCCAGCTGACGACATGGGGGGCCGGGCAGGCGGTTCCCTACACCGATCTGACCGCCGCCAGCGGCGGGCTGTTCTTCCTCTCCGATGACGCCAGCGGCGCCGGTGTCGAGCTGTGGTTCAGCGACGGCACCCCGGCCGGCACGCACCTCGTCACCGACATCGGACCCGGGGCGATGAACGGTCCGATCGCCGGCACGCTGACCTCGGTCCTCGGCGGCTCGCAGTTGCTGTTCGCGGCCAACACGCCCTACACCGGCATGGAGCTGTGGATCTCGAACGGCACCGCGGCCGGCACCAACCAGGTCACCAACTTCGGCGCGCCCGGTCGCGGCGCCGCCGCGCTCGAGCACTTCCATGACACCGGCACGGTGGTCTACTTCGCCTGCGACGACGGCATCATCGGCACCGAGCCATGGATCTACGATCCGACCACGGCCGGCGTCGCCTACGTGCTGCCCTACGGCGAACCCTGCGACGGCACCAACGGCGCGCCCGGCATCGGCTCGATCGGTCTGCCGCAGCTCGGCAACGCCGGCTTCGCGATCACGATCGACAACACGCTGCCGTTCAGCTTCGCCCTGCAGGTCATCTCGTTCGCACCGGCGAGCATCTACTGGGCGCCCGGCTGCCGGCAGTACGTCGCCAACCCGACGCTGCCCGGACTGTCGGTCGTCACCGATGGCGCCGGCTACGGTGCCGGTGGGCTGGCGATCCCGGGCGACCCGAGCTTCGTCGGCCTGAACCTGTTCTATCAGTGGGCGGTGGTCGATCCGGGCGGTGGCATCCTCAGTGCCTTCGCGGCGACGAGTGCGCTGCAGGTCGTGCTCGGGAATTGACGGGGGCAGGGCGTCCGGTGGGGGGGCGATGGCGCGGTTGCTCGGTTTGTGCGAACAACTCGCCGAGCTGTCGCTGACGGCGCAGGATCACGTCCTGCTCTGACGCGCCGGGCATCAGCTCACGCAGCGCGGCGCGCGACCAGCGCGGTGTGTCGCTGGTCATCTGCTCGACCATGGCGAAGCGCTGCCGCGTCGTCAGCCGGCGCAGGCATCTCGACCAATGCCCCGGTCCGATACGCAGACACCGCCCGCTGCGCCAGGAACGCGCGCAGGTCCGCCGCCAGCGCCAACGTGTCCGCATAGCGATGCTCCCGATCGCGCGTCATCGCCTTGTCCACGATCGCCACCAGCTCCGCCGGTACGCCCTTTTGAATCTGCTCGATCCGCTTCGGCGGCCCGTCGGCGACCTCCATCAGGATCTTGTACCCGTTCACTCGCATCCCGGGCACCGTGTATGGCGCCCGTCCCGTCCACAGCTCGTACAGCATCGCCCCGATCGCATACACGTCCGCACGCCGGTCCACCGCCTCGCTCCGCGCCTGCTCCGGCGGCATGTAGCTCGGCGTGCCGAGCTTCTGCCCGTCCATCGACACCACCGATGCGAACTCGTCGCTGTCGGCGTCGTGCCTGCGCGCCGAGTCCGCCGGCAGCGTCCGCGCCGGTAGCTCGGGCCGGATCCGGAGATCGCACCGATCCTCCTGCCCGAGCACCTTCGCCAGACCCCAGTCCATCACGTAGACCTCGCCGAAGCGCCCGACCATCACGTTCGCGGGCTTCAGATCGCGGTGCAGCACGCCCTTGTCGTGCGCGTAGCCCATCGTGTCACACACCCGCAGGACAACCTCCAGCGCACGCGTCAGCGGCCACGCCTCGGCGCCCTCGTGCGACTCCCTGAACACCTCGTGCGCCGTTCGCCCCTTCACCAGCCGCATCGTGAAGTAGACCTTGCCGTTCTGGTCCAGACCCAGCTCGTGCACCGGCACCACCCCAGGATGGTCGAGCTGCGATGTCACCTGCGCCTCCTCGAGGAACCGGCCCAGCAGCTGGTGCGCGAGCTGCCGTTCCTCCTCGTCCCGCGGCTCGCCGCGCTCGAGCATCACCTTCATCGCCAACCGGCGATTGAGGTGCCGGTCCATGATCCGTATGACCGCACCCATGCCGCCGCGGTCGACCTCGCCCTCGAGTTCGTAGCGATCGAGATCGAGCTTCGGCGCCTGCTCCAGCCGACCCATCAGCTCGCGCGTCGCGGTCGACTGCACCCTCTCGCCGTGGTCGGATCGAGCGTCCGCGCCGAGCTCGTCGCCCGGAATCTCCACCCGCGGCGTCGGCAGCCGATCGTGCGTCAGCAGCGACAGCACCTGCTCCGCCAAGCCGACGTCGTCACCGGCCTCCTTGCGCACGAATGCCTCGCGCCCCGACTCCGGCAACTCGCGCGCACGTTCGCACAGCTCGCGCACGCGCTCGAACTCGAACTCGTCGCCGGGAGTACCGGTGGGGGACGCAGTGGGCGGTGGGGTGGTCATCGTCTGGGCCTTCCTGACGCAGCATCGCCGACCACGGTGGGCGGGGCAATGTCCGGGGCTGGCGCTGCAACGCTGCCGGCTCGCTGCGATGCGTTGGGCCAGCCCGGCGCTCGCCGGCTGCAGGCAGGGTGTGGCTCGAGGATCCGGACGATTCGCCGCTGGAGATGGCCTCAGGTCGCCCTGTTGCCAGTCACGAGCCGACGCGTGATCATCTGTTCCATGCGACTTCTCGCCGGTGTGTTCCTGTTGCTGCCGTTCGCGACCGGTTGCTCGTACACCCAGGCCAGGACCTCGACCAGCCTGCGAGCAGGCGGGCAGGTCACGGTCGGGCTCGGTGGCGAGAACCCCGTACTCGGGGTCGTGGTCTCGGGCGTGGGCTCGCTGCACTACACCCTGACCCGCGGCGGCGGCGCGCCAGAGGTGGGGGTGTTGCACGATGATTCGAGGCGCTGGACCGTGTCCGGCGGCGGTCGCTTCGTCGGCGATGCCGTCGACGGTGATATCCACGTCGACGTCCAGGTTCAGAACGGCACCAACGTGGCGATCGAGTCGGTCGCGCCCGAGGCGGTCTCGAGGTAGCGCTACCACTGCATGCGCAGCAGCCGGATCACGTAGTAGACGACGACCAGCGTCGGCGCCGAGATCGAAAGGCACAGCCCGATCGTCACCGGCCAGCGCTGGCCGACGATCACGCGCACGATCAGCAGCTGCACGATGGCATCGATCACGACCGACAACCAGAACTCGAGCCGGCCGAGGACGAGCGCGAGCAGCGCGGTCAGCGCGGTGCCGACGACGACCGCCGCGGTGGCGGCCACGGCCAGCCTCGTCGCCGGCACCACGAGCCCGAACAACCGCCGCGCGGTGAGGATGGCGAAGGCGGCGGCGATCACGCTCGCCGGCAGCGCGCCGAGGAACGGCCACAGCTGCGGTAGCTCCGCCTCGGCGACGATCTTCAGGCGTGAGACGGTGCCGCCGAGCAGCACCGCCAGCGCGGTGCCGAGGCCGAGCAGGAACAGACCGCTGCGATCGGGTCGACCGTCGAACCAGCGGCGGATGGCGCCGACATCGAGATAGGCGCGAAGGTCGGCCGCGAGCGCGCTCGGATCGGCATGTCGGTCCTCGCGACGACGCGCCATCGCCTTGTCGATGATGGCCACCAGCTCAGGTGGCACGTCGCGCCGGATGGCGGCGATCGGTTGTGGCGGTTCGGCGATGACGCGTTCGACGATCCGATAGGCGTCCGCCCGGACGCCGGGCACGGTGTACGGGGCGCGGCCCGTCACCAGCTCGTACATCATCGCACCGATGGCGTAGACGTCGGCGCGGCCGTCGACGGGCTCGCCGCGCGCCTGCTCGGGCGGCATGTAGCTCGGCGTGCCGAGCCGCTGTCCACCCATCGTGACGACGGGGTTCTCGACACCGCCCTCGCCGTCGCGTCGGCGCGCCGAATCGGCCCTGATCGTGGCCTGCTCCGGCGGCCGGTCGGGCGCGTCGTGATGATCCGCTCGATCGATCAGCTTGGCGAGGCCCCAGTCGACGACGTAGACCTCGCCGAAGCGCCCGACCATGATGTTGCGCGGTTTGAGGTCGCGGTGCAGCACGCCCTTGGCATGCGCGTAGGCCATCGTGTCGCAGACCTTGAGGATGACCTCGAGGCCGCGCATCAGCGTCCAGTCGCCGCGGCCGGCGTGGATGTCGGCGAACACCTCGTCGGCCGCGCGTCCCCTGACCAACCGCATCGTGAAGTAGACGTGGCCGGCATGGTCGAGACCGAGTTCGTGAACGGGCACGACTCCGGGATGATCGAGCTGGCTCGTGACCTGCGCCTCTTCGAGGAAACGGGCGAGCCGCTGGCTGTCCAGCAATGTCATCTGGCCGCCGTTCGATGCCAGCATGGTCTTCATCGCCACGCGACGCTCGAGCTGGCGGTCGTGCAACGCGGTGATGTTGCCCTGGCCGCCGCTGGCCACACTGCCTTCGCTGACGAAGCGTTCGGCATCGAGCCGCGGCTGCTTCGACAGTCGCTCCAGCAGCTCCGCGGTCGCCGCGGCCCGGACGCGCTCCTCGTCCGGCAGCGACGCGTCGGCGGTGGCGGGCAGTTCGAAATGCGGGGTCGGCTCGGCGGCATGCGCGATCAGGCTCAGCACGGCGTCGCGCAGCCTCGGATCGGCCGTGCTCTCGTGGCGGAGGAAGGCCTCGCGCTCGGCCGGCGGCAGGTCGATGGCGCGGTCGAACAACGCGCGCAGGCGGTCGAAGGCGGAGTCGCCGCCGGAGTCGCCGGCGGGGGGCGGAGTGGTCGGCGGGGCTGGCATCGCTGGTCCTGCGCGGCAGAGGATGACCGACGGCGATGCGTGGGGCAATGCCGCGAGGCGGGACAGCTTCACCGCATCCGACTCACAGCATGCCCGAGGTCGCCTCCAAGCCGTTGCTGCCGGTGACCAGCTGCAGCGCGCCACCGCCGCCGAGCTCGAGGTGGATCGCCTGCAACTTGAAGCTCGCGCCCGCGAGAGCGGGCACGTTCGGCATGTTCAAGGTGAAGGTTGCGCGACCGCCGGCGGTTTGCATCGGGACGTTGCCGAGCGGGGCGACCAGCAGCATGCAGCCCGTCGTCGCGGCCTGCGGCAGCTGCAGCCAGG
>JAGQRA010000059.1 GCA_020425885.1 Planctomycetota bacterium
GAGCCGAGAATGTTCTTGCCGAGCAGGCCGGCGGCATAAGCCTCTTTCACGGCCGCTTCGAAGCGCGGCACCGGCTCGCCGAGAAACTCGCCGCGGATGTAGTTGTAGCCGACGGTCGCGCCCATCGCGTAGCCGCCGATGGCCATGCCTTCGATCAGCGAATGCGGGTTGTAGCGCAGGATATCGCGGTCGTGGCAGGTGCCCGGCTCGCTCTCGTCGGAATTGCAGACCGCGTATTTCTGCATAGGCGCGTTGCGCGGCATGAAGCTCCACTTGGTGCCGGTGGGAAAGCCGGCGCCGCCACGCCCCCGCAGGCCGCTGTTCTTGACCTGTTCGATGACCTGCTCGCGGGTGATCTTTTCGGTCAGGATCTTCTTCCACGCGTCGTAGCCGCCGATGCTCTGGTAGGTCGCGAGCTTCCAGGGCTCCGACCGACCCAGCGGCTCGAACACGACCAGGTTCATGCGATCGCGCCAGGCGTCGAGGGCAGCGCTCACTTCAGCTCTCCGAGGATCTCGTCCAGCTTCTCGGGCGTCAGGTGTTCGTGGAAAACGTGGTCGACCATCATCATCGGCGCGCCCGTGCAAGCCGCGAGGCATTCTTCCTCCTTCTTCAGGAAGATCCGCCGATCGGGCGTGCTCTCGCCGACCTTGATGCCGAGGGTTTTTTCGGCATGCGCGAGCAGCTCCTCCGCGCCGTTCAGCCAGCAACTGATGTTGGTGCAGATGCTGACGTGGTGGCGACCGCAGGGATGGGTCTCGAACATCGAATAGAAACTCGCGACTTCGTAGACCTGGATCGGCGGCAACTGCAGGTATTCGGCGACCGCGTCCATCAGTTCGGGAGTCAGGAAGCCGTCGTTCTGCTCCTGCACGAAGCGCAGCGCCGACAGCGTCGCCGAACGCTGCCGGCCGAGCGGGAAGCGCGCGATGAACCCGTCGATCTCGTGCCGGGTGTGCGCGGTCAGCAGCGCCGCCTTCGGGCCGTAGCCCGGCTCGAACAACTGGCCGTCGCTGGTCCGGACGGTGTGCACGGAACCCTGTTCGCTCATCGATCGACCTCGCCGAAAACGATGTCCTGAGTGCCGATCACCGCGACCACGTCGGCCAGCATATGCCCCTTGACCATTTCCTCGAGAGCCGAGAGGTGTACGAAACCGGGCGCGCGGATCTTGAGCCGGAACGGCTTGTTGGCGCCGTCGGACACCAGCCAGATGCCGAACTCGCCCTTGGGGTGTTCGACAGCGGCATAGGTCTCGCCTTCGGGCACGCTGTAGCCTTCGGTCATCAGCTTGAAGTGGTGGATCAGCGACTCCATGTCGCCTTTCATGTCCACGCGCCGCGGCGGACGGATCTTGTAGTCGTCGATCATCACCGGGCCGGGATTCTGCTGCAGCCACTCGACGCACTGCGCGACGATACGGTTCGACTGGCGCATCTCCTCGATGCGCACCAGATAGCGGTCATAGCTGTCGCCGTTGACGCCCACCGGAATGTCGAAGTCCA
>JAGQRA010000516.1 GCA_020425885.1 Planctomycetota bacterium
CTGCGACGCGAAGTGGACGCGCGCCAGCCGCCCGAGCTCGTCGTAGGTCAACGCCAGCAGCGCGGCGCCGGCGCTGTCGTCACCCGCGCGGGCGCTGTGCAGCAGCAGGGTGATGGCGTCGGGTTCGGGTTGGCTCATTCTGGGCGAGACGGACTGCGGGCACGGGCAGCGTAGCGGCGGGCAGGGGACCTGGGGATAGCCCTCCTCGGCCGGCGCGGGGCCATGCGGTGGAACGCCAACTCGGTCGGCGGACGCGGAGGCGTCGGGCGATCGATGGCGACGAGTCTCGAGGAATTCGTGGGGATCGCCCTGGGAGTCCGCTGGCGGACGTCGTTTCGCCTCATGACGACGCTGCGCCGTCGACGGCCCGTCGTCCCATCGGGCGTTCTCTCCCGCACCTCCCCGCAACCTCTTCCAGAAGGAACGTCGCCATGCGGCTCCTCAGATCACTGCGCTTCTCCGATTCCCGGCCCACGGCCGGAACCCTCATCGTGCTCACCGCTCTTGCCGCCTTCGCCACGCCGTCGGCCAACGCGCAGGCACCGGCGCCTTTTCGGATCGCCAATCCCGGGCCGGGTTGCTTCTTCGGGGAGTCGGTCGCGATCCGCGGCGACACGGCCATTGTCGGTGCTGACCGGGACGCGTGTGGATCGGGAGTCGCCCACGTCTTCGTCCGCGACGGCGCGAGTTGGGTCCTGCACCAGAATCTGGTCGGCAGCGGATCGACGATGGAGTTCGGCGGCTCGGTCGCGCTATCCGATGACGGCAGCACGGCCATCGTCGGGGCCTACGAGCGCTTCAGCGGCCAGCCCGGCAGCGTCTATGTCTTCGGGCGCAGCGGTACCTTCTGGACCGAGACCGCCCGGCTGCGCGCCAGCGATCCCGGTCCCGGCGAGACATGGTTCGGCTATTCGGTCTCGCTGAGCGGAGACACGCTCCTCGTCGGCTGCCCGTTCAAGAACTCGGCCTATGTCTTCGTGCAGAGCGGCGGCACCTGGACCGAGCAGCAGAAGCTGACTCCGAGCCCCGCCTCTGCACGGTTCGGATGGTCGGTTGCTCTCAGCGGGGACACGGCGCTCGTCGGGGCCGACGAGGGCAACGCCGCCTATGTCTACGTGCGCAGCGGCACGACGTGGACCCAGCAGGCGAGGCTGACCGCGGGTGACGCTGCCGCGGGCGACAGATTCGGCTGGTCCGTCGGGCTCGCTGGCGACACCGCGGTCGTCGGAGCGCTCTTCGACGACAACGAGAAGGGAGTCGATGCCGGAGCGGGCTACGTGTTCGTGCGAACCGGCGCGACCTGGACCGAGCAGGCGAAGCTGATCCCGAACGCGACGATCGCCGGCAAGTGGGTTGGCTATTCGGCTGCCCTGAGCGGGGACATGGCGGTCTTCGGCTCGGGCGGCGCGACCGGCGCAGCCTATGTCTTCCTGCGGGCGGGCACGACCTGGATCGAGCAGCCGAGCCTGGTGCCCGACGTCAATTTCAGCGGGACCTCCGTCGCGCTCGACGGCAACAGCCGGATCATCTTCGGCAATCGTGCCGCCGAAGCGGCGTACGTGTTCGACGTCGTGCCGCCTGTCGTCCCTGAACTGAGCGTCGCGCGCGAATCGATCGAGAGCGCGCTGATCGTCGATCTCGACGCCGAAGGCAGCCTCGACTACGTCAAGACGGGCGGGTTCTACCAGCGACAGGAGATCAAGAAGTTCGTGGCGCCGATCGCGGCACCCGAGAGCTGGAAGATCCGCCGCAACGTCGCGTTCAACCCCGACCCCGCGGGCAACCTCGGCTTCAACTACCCGGCCTTCGCGCCCTATGGCCAGGTCGGCGGTCTCTACGTCTCTTCCTTCTCCAGTGACCGGGTCGACTTCCTCTACTCGGATGCCTGGTGCTGGGCCGGCCAGATCGCCGGCCCGGTGGGCGGGGAGACCACCGTCACCACGTCCGGCGAGGGCTCGGCCGCAAACGGCTTCTCCTATGGCTGTGCGCTGGAGGCGAGCGAGACGGAGACCCGGGTGGCGCGGATCTACAACGGCGGCTACGCGACCAAGGTCCGCATGGACCTGTCGTGGGACGAGTTCCAGACCATCGCCGTCACCAGCATCTTCGACCCGCTGACCGATCTGGCGCCAACCAACAACGGGCAGCTCAACTTCGCGAACAAGTACACCATCCGCTACAAGGCGACGGCCCCCGGTCAGTGGCTGTCGGTCCGGTTCACCGCGATCACTCCGACCTACCGGGATCAGTATGCCACTCTCCGGTTCGCCGCCGTCACCCTGGCCGGCAACGACAACACGCCGCCGACGGTGACGATCACGGCTCCTACCGATGAGTCGGTGACGAGCGCCGGCTCGACCATGGTGTCGGCGATCATCGCCGACGACAGCGCGACGACGATCACGTCGAACCCGGTCGGGATCATCGACGAAGCCCTGTCCGCACCGGGTGGCACGGTCGCCGGGGCCGCGACCTTGACCGAGGGCGCGAATGCGATCACGGTCTCGGCCGCGGACGCGGGCAGCAACACATCGTCGACCTCGATCACGATCTACCGCGACTCGGTGGCACCGGCCGTGACGGTCTCGCCAGGCGAAGGAACGATCGTCAGCGAGCCGCTGTCGAACTTCGGCATCACGGTGACCGACCAGACGCTGACGAGCGTCACGATCGGCGGCATCCCGGCGGGGTCGGCGGCGGTCGAGAACGGCGGTGTCTACGGCACCTCGTCGGCGACGCTGACCGGCGCGATCCCGGTGTGGAGCGAGGGCCCCAACTCGATCGTCGTGATCGCGACCGACGCCGCGGGCAACACCACGAGCCTCACCCGCACGGTGATTCTCGATTCGACGGCGCCGGTCATCGAGATCCTGTCGCCGCCGAACGGCGCCTGCTTCACCAGCGCCCCGCCGGCGGGCATCCCGCTCAGCGCGACGATCTCGGACGCGAACGCCACCGAGATCACGGGCGCGTTGACCGGCTCGCTGCCGGCCGCCGGCGGCACGCTCTCGGGCACGTTCGTGCTGCAGGAAGGTCTCAACCCGATCACGATCACGGCGACCAACCCCGGGCTCAATCCGCCGGTGTTCGCGACCCAGACCGTCAACGTGACGCTCGACACGATCGCGCCGACCGTGACCATCACGTCACCGGGCGACCAGGCCTGCGTGCGCGGCAGCGTCGAGGTGCACGCCACGGCCACCGACGTGCTGCCGGGCACGGTGAGCGCAACGACCTACTTCGTCGACGGCGTGGCGATCGCGCCCACCGGCATCGATCCGGTGCTCTACCTGCTCGACACGACGACGCTCGCCGACGGCCCGCACACGGTGCAGGTCGACGCCACCGACAGCTGCGGCAACGAGACGTCGACCTCGATCACGATCCAGGTCGACAACACCGCGCCGGAACTCACGATCCAGAGTCCGCTCGACCTCGCCTGGGTCGCCGGGAACGTGAACTTCGACGCATCGGCCTCGGACCTGGGCACGGGCCTCGCCGCGATCACGATGACGGCTGCGGGTCAGGCGCCGACGACCGATGGCTCGCTGGACTACCTCGCGCCGGTGAGCTTCGGCTCGGCCACCAGCCAGGTCGACACCGTCGCGGCGTCGAATGGCGTCGACGGTGACATGGAGTTCGAGGTGACGGCGCGCGACTGCGCCGGCAACACGACCACCGTGTCGGTCACCGTGCACGTCGACAACAACCCGCCGGAGACGGCGATCATCACGCCGGCCGACGGCGCGACCGTGCGCTGCGTGTCCGCCGTCAAGGCGACCGTCGACGAGCCCAACCTCGCCAGCGTGCAGTTCCTCATCGACGGCTTCGCCTCCCCGGTGCTCACGGCGCCGCCGTTCGAGGTCGCGTTCGACACCCGCACCCGCCTCGACGGCGCGATGCCGATCACGCTGGTCGTGACCGACCTCGCCAACAACGTCACGACCACGTCGATCACCGTCACGGTCGACAACCTCGAGGTCGAGCTCGAGCCCGAGACGCTCGAGCTCAAGGCGCGCGGCGGCGACAAGTCGGTGACGGCGAAGATCGAGGGCCAGAGCGCGCCGCTGCTGGCAGCGGTGAACCCGCAGGACATCACCCTGTGCGTGCCGGGCGGGTCGCCGATACCGGCGTCGCTGGTGCACGGGCTGCATCTCGGCTGGGTCTGCGATCACGAGCACGAGTCGTCGCACCGCGGTCACCGCCGCGGGCACGAGCACGGCCACCACGGCAGCGAGTCGGCGGTGAAGGTGAAGTTCGACCGCCAGCTGCTGCTCGGCGCGTTGCGCGGCGCCGGCCTCACCGACGGCAAGGTCGAGGTCACCATCAAGGTGACGCAGGACGGCCAGACGTTCGTGATCGGCTCGGACAAGATCCGGGTGCGGAGCGGCGGAGGGCACCACTGATGGCATCGCGGACCTCGGCGCTGATGGCCTTGATCGTCGGCCTGCTCGGCTGCACCTCCTGGTGGCTCGCCGATCGGGCGGACGCGATCCCGACGCCGGTCGACGAGCCCCTCGTCGCAGCGGTGGCTGCGGCCGCCGGCATCGCGCCGGATCCGGCCCTGACCGACGAGCGCGGTGCGCCGGCGGTCGACTTCGCCGTCATGCAGGCGACGACCCCTGCCGAGGTCCGCGAGGTGCTGCGCCTCACCGTCGCCGCGACCGCGCACGCAGCGCCGGCGCTGCGCGCGGCGGCCTTGCAGGCCACGGACCCGCTCGTCGCCGGCGCCGCCGGCCGGGCGCTCGGCCGCTTGCGGAGGTTCTCGGCGGATCGCGAGCTGCTGGCGCTGACGGCCGATCCGCGGCTTCGGGTGCGGCAGGACGCGGTCATCGCCTGCGGCCTCGACGGCGACGTCGCGGCCGTGCCGCACCTCGAGCGGGTGCTCGCCGCCGCCGACCCACGCATGCGACCGTTGGCGCTCGATGCGCTCGGCAAGATCGGTGGGCCGACCGCGCGGGCGCTCGTCGAACGGGTGGCCGAAGACCCGGCTGCCGGCGACACCGACCGCGCCTTCGCGCAGGCCGCGCTCACGGCCATGACCACAGGTCGCTGAGCCGGGCTCGCGGCCGGATCCCGAGCCCGCTCGAGGGTGCGTGCGCACGGCTGCGGGTTCTCCGCTGCGGCGACGCTGGTCACTACGCTATGAACAGTCGAATCGTCTTCGGCCTCCTGCGTCCTCCGACCTCACACCCCAGCCGGCGCCAGTTCATGAACGATCGCAGCAGAACCCGGTCCAAGACCGCAGCCACCGCGGGTGCGCTCGTGATCCTGAGTGCATGTGCGGCGGTGCCCGTTTCGGACCAGCTGCCTCCAGGCGCGGAGCGAGCGCAGTTCGCATCCACGATTCGCCTTCACGGCAGCAGGATCGTTGGCCCGGACCTCGGAACCCCCCCGGCCCCTCGGGCCAAGGCAGCACCGCCCCAGGCGAGGAAGGTCCATGCGCTGAGCTATGGCGGGTCCGGGGTGGTTGTCGGATCGAATCGCATCGTGACTGCGGGCCATGTCTGGGATCTGTTCCCCGAAGGCGAAGACCGTCGCAGCAGGTATGTCGAGGTCGAGCTGGGAGCCGCTGGGAGCCACGCGGGGCGGGAACTCCACAGCCTTGAGTTCTGCGAGCTTGCCCGGGGTACTGCGGATGGTTGGCTGGGTGATTGGGTGCTGCTCGAGACCGCCACACCCTGCTGGGGACCTGAATCGATCGCCTGCATTCATCCCTCGATGGCACGATCGGACTGGTCGTCGCCGGAGGGCAAGGAGGTGTATCTGGCTGGCTACCTTGACATGTTGAAGGACAGCCCCGACTCACGCGCGCCGCGCCATGCGAATGGGCCCCATGTCATATCGGGCACCGTGGCATCAGGTCGCGGCATTTGGATGAACTACCATGATGGCTGGCCGCCGCCGATGGGGGGCAGCGGTGGCGGCATGTATGTCTGGAACGAGGATCGTAGCCGAGTGGAATTGGTCGGGATCTTCCTCGTCTATCAGCGATGGCCGCTCGGCTTGGGCCATTGGCTCTCGGGAGTCCCGATTGGCATGATCCTGAACGAGACCGTGCCTGCGGAGCGAGGCTGAGCAAGGAGGACGTCGAGTGAGCCCACGACGCCGTTGGCATCAACGATGTGCCGGGCGGAAACAGGTGATTCGATTCGGTCCGGGGAGCGCCGCGAGAGCCGCCCGCTGACGACGGCCTTGCCGAAGCCAGCGTGGCGATGCAAAGTGTGCGGCCGATGACCCGTTCCGTCGAACCCGTGATCCGCGTCCTCTCGACTGCCGAAGCCGCCGTGCCGATCGTGCTGGACGAGATCCGCCGCGCCGCGGGCGAAGGCCGCAAGCTGCTCGGCCTCGCGACCGGCGGCACCTACGCCGCGTCCTGGCGCGCGCTCGGCGACGAGTTGCAGGCGGGGCGGTTGCGGCCGGAATTCCTGCTGACGCACCTCGACGAATACCTCGATTTCGGCCCCGAGCGCCGCGGCGGCATGGTGCACGAGCTGGTGACCGCCTGTCCGCCGATCGCTGCGATGCTGCGCGCCGGCACCTTCCTGCCCGTTCCGCATCTCGCCGATCCGGCCGCGCTCGCGACCCACGAGCAACGGCTGACGCGCGCCGGTGGCGTGGCGCTGCAGTTCCTCGGCATCGGTCGCAACGGGCACATCGCCTTCAACGAGCCCGGCACGGCCTTCGATCGCGGCTTCCACGTGACGGCGCTGGCCGAGACGACCCGCAGCGATGCCCGGTCGCGCTTCGCACCCGACGAGGTGCCGCGGCGCGCCATCACTTCGGGCATCGCGACGATCCTCGGTGCGCGCCGTCTGGTGCTGAGCGCGTTCGGCCAGGCCAAGGCCGCGGCCGTCGCCGCGATGTTGCGCGGTGAGATCAACCCGCAGTGCCCGGCATCGGCGCTGCGACGTCACGCCGACGTGCTGGTGTTGCTCGATCACGAGGCGGCGGCGGGGCTCGATCGCGATCTCGATCGCGTCGGCGGCGCCGGCGAATAGGCGCTCCCGGCCGCGGCGTTCCTTCATCCGTGGCCTGCCGGTAGGCTGCGCCCGTGAAGTCAATCGCCCGCGGTGTCGTCTGCTCGGTCCTGTGTCTCGCCGCCATTCCCGCTCAGGGTGAGGCCAGCCACGACGCGGCCGAGAAGCTGCTCGGTTCGTTGACGCTGCCGCAGAAGGCGGGGCAGCTGTTCATGTCGTGGAGCCTGTCGCGCAGCGAAGGCGACGGCGAATCGAACAATCACTCGAGGCTGCTCAGATGGGTGCGCGAGGCCGAACTCGGCGGTGTCATCCTGAGCCTGGGCACGGTCGAGGACGCGGCCTCATTGATCCCGAAGTTGCAGGCCGCGGCGAAGGTGCCGCTGCTGCTCGCCGGCGACTTCGAGGGCGGCGTGTGGTTCCGCTTGCAGGGCGCCACCGAGCTCGGCAACCAGATGCTGTTCGGCGCGACGCGGTCGGAGTGGCTCGCCGAGGCGGCCGGTCGCGTCACCGGCGAGGAGGCCAGGGCGCTCGGTTTCCACCAGGTGTTCGCGCCGGTGCTCGACGTCAACAGCAACCCCGACAACCCGATCATCAACGTCCGCAGCTTCGGCGAGGACCCGGAGCTGGTGGCGCGCATGGGCGCGGCGTTCGCGCGCGGTGTGCGCGGCACGGGTCTGCTGTCCTGTGGCAAGCACTTCCCGGGTCACGGCGACGTCGACAGCGATTCGCACCTCGAATTGCCGACGGTGCCCGGCGATGGCGAACGACTGCGTCGCGTCGAGCTGCGGCCGTTCGCGGTGGCGGCGAAGGCAGGGCTCGAGTCGGTGATGACGGGACACCTCGCCGTGCCGGGGCTCGGCGAAGACCCGTCGGTGCCGGCGACGCTGAGCCGACTGATTCTCGGCGACGTGCTGCGCCAGGAACTCGGCTTCACCGGGCTGGTCGTGACCGACGCGCTCGAGATGGGCGGCGTCAAGAATGCGTTCCCGCCCGGCGAGGTCGCGGTGCGCGCGCTGCTGGCCGGCGCCGACGTGCTGCTGATGCCGCCCGATCCGCTGGTCGCTCGCGCGGCGGTGGTCGAGGCGGTCGAGTCGGGGCGGGTGCCGATGGCGCGGCTCGATGACGCCGTGCGCCGGATCCTGCAGGCGAAGGCGAAGGTCGGGCTGCTGCGCGGCGGCGGCATGGTCGATCCGGACTGGCGGGCGAAGGTGCGAACCGAGGCATCGATGCGCGTCGCCGATGCGATCGCGCGGCGCGGGCTGACGTTGGTGCGCGATCGCGGTGAGCTGCTGCCGCTCGATCCGAACGACGGCAGGTCGACCGTCGCCGTCGTCATTGCCGATCGCGACGAAGGGCAGGGCGGGACCTTCGCCGCCACCATCGATGTCGGCTGGCGCGAGCACCCGCTGCGGCTGTCGGCCAGCAGCTCGGCCGGGGACGTCGCCGCCGCGGTCGC
>JAGQRA010000060.1 GCA_020425885.1 Planctomycetota bacterium
CCAGCGCAGGAAGCCGTTGCCGATCACGCCCCAGTGACCATCCTGCGGTCGCACGCAGGTCGGGCCGTTGTAGGCGATGCCGGCGGAGTTCACGAATTGGAACGGCGCGTCCTTGGCCAACGAGAAATCGGCATCGGGTGCCGCCGTCGCGTCCGAATACTCGATCCGCACCCGGTTGTCGCCCAGGGTCGCCATCGTGCCGTGGATGCCGAGCGCGTCCGCGTCGTCGAGGGCGAAGGCCCGTTCGGCGAGAGCGCGCGTCAGGTCTTCGAGCGCCTGCTGGCGGCGCGTGACGAGCGGCCCCCGGAGCCGCGTCAGCGCGGTCAGCTCGGCGAGCGCCTGGCGCGCCTCGGTGGCCTTGTCGGGCAGGGCGCGCTGCTGCAACCGTTCGATCGCCAGGGCCTCGGTGCCGTACGACGCGTCGAGGGTTGCCTCGAGGTCGGCGACCAGCTCCTTCATGTCGGAGTAGCCGCGGCCGACGAGCTCGCCCATGGCGGCCAGCGACTCGCCGCCGAGCCAGCGCAGCCAGGCCTCGAGCCAGCAGTTGGCGTACTTGAACGCGTCGAGCGACTCGCCGTACTCGAGCAGCAGCGAGGGCCCGACCGCGATGCGCTCTTCCCTGGTCCGGGTCTTCAACACGATCTCGTGGCCGTCGAGGCGAACGAAGCGGCCGCGGCTGCCGCCGAGCTTGATGTCGCGGCGCTTGGTCATGTCGGCGATCACCCGATCGCGCAGCTCGACCGTCGCCTGGAGCCGGCGCCGTGCCCGGTGCAGGCGGGCTTCGAGCTCCGGCGTGCTCCTGATCTTCTCGGGCAGCATCGCCAATGCGGCTTCGAACTCGCCGAGCGAACACAGCCGATGCGCGCCGGTGAGGCGGGTCGGCAGCTCGTCGTCCTGCCAGGCCAGGGTCTTGCGGTCGAAGGCGACCGGCGGCGTCATCGCGACCCGCGCCGCACCTTTGCCGCCGGCTGCGCCGACCGGGTAGCCGAGGTGCTGCTGGACCTCCGTCGACAGCCACTCCAGCCATTCCTTCTCCATCGCGGCCCTGGCCTCGGCGGTCGCGACCGCGAACGCCGTCTCGAACGTGGCGAGACCCGAGGCCCCGGATTCGACCGCCTTGAAGTAGCGCAGGAAGCCGTCGCGGTACTTGCCCGAGCCGGCCTCGTGGAGGAAGCGCACCAGCATCTCGGACTCGGCATACATCAGGCCGAGCGCGGCATCGTCCGTCACCATGCTGCCCGAGTGCTTGCGGATGGCCGCCACCGCGTCGCCATAGGACTCCGGCACGACCAGCTCGGCGATCGGCAGCATCAGCTTCCTGCCCTCGTCGTTGTGGCAGAGGTAGTCCATCCACATCATGTGCTCGGTGATGCGCGGCGGTTCGCGCAGCGACCGCGCCAGGTTGTCGTGCGAGGCGCGGTACTCGGCGAGGCCCTCGGCGTACCAGATGGGCTTGGGCATCGCGCCGGTGCTGCTGTGGGCGTGTTGCAGGGCGTGCACCACCTCGTGCAGCAGCGAGTGGCGCTCCTCGTTGGCGTCGCCCGAGCCGAACCCGGCGCGGTAGGTGACCGCCAGGCGCAGCTCGGGGTTGTAGTGGGCGAGGCTGCTGTGCAGCGACGGCGTCCGCGTTGCGCGGGCATAGTCCTCGTAGAGGCCGCGGCTGCTCAGCACCGCGATCGCGATCTCCTTGGCGTCCTCGCGCATGGCGATGCCCTGCGGCTTGCAGTAGGTCGTGTCGAAGATCTCGAGCAGCTCGTGCAGGTAGCGGTGGATCGGGTTGATGACGAGGCGGTCGTAGTTCTTGACGTCGCCCTGCAGCGAGCCCTGCAGCACGAACAGGAACGGCGGCCGCTTGCTGTCGATCTCGAACGAGACGTTGCGGAAGAAGGCGTGGCGCCCGAGGGTCTGGGTGAGCTGGCTCTGGAACTCGCTCTTGGTCTGGGCCGGCGCGGCGGCGGCGAGGCCGATCGTGAGCAGGACCGATCCAGGGAGACGCAGCAGCATGGGGCACTTCCTCTTTGCGGTGGCGCCGCATGGTAGGGCTCGGCCATCGAAGTTCCCATGATCGGTCGGGCGATGCGGCGGCGGGATGGCGTCGTGCTCACGCGAGGGCGCTCGAACGAGCGTGACCGGTGATGGCGATGCGTCAGGATGGGCCCGTGCAGGATCGAGATTCCCGCAACATCACTTCTCGGGTCGTCCGACCCGGTGAGCCGGAACCGCCGGACCTCGACTGGCAACGGATGTCCGTTGCGGCGAGGATCGAGGCGGTATGGGAGCTGACCAGGCGTCCGAGCCGCGATCAGCGCTTCAACATCGCCACGGCCGCGGCGAGCAGCAGCGAGACGATTCCGGTGATGCCGACGATCGGGATCGGGTCGAGCCAGGCGCCCTTGCCGTGTGCCGCCGGCGCGGCGGTCTCGGCGGATGGCTGCGACTCGTGACCGTGATCGCCGGCATGGTCCTCGCCATGCGCGCCTTCCTCGTGCCCGCTGCCGTGCGCGCCGTGTTCGACGCCGTGGCCGTCGTCGCTGCCGCCGTGCGCGTCACCGTGCTCGTCGTGGCCGTTCGACTCATGGCCGTCGCCGTGGACCGCGCCATGTTCGCCGTGCTCGCTGTTGCCGTTGTGCGCGACCGGGTCCGCCCAGTTCACGATCGTGTCGGGAACGTGCTGCTCGGCGTGGCCCTGGTCGTGGCCTTGGTCCTGGCCCTGCGCGTGCCCGTGAGCATCCGCGTCGCCGTGCCCGCCGGTCTGGTGGCCATCGTCGTGGTTGCCGTGGCCTTGATCCGGCTCCGCGTGCGAATGCTCCGTCTCGCCCATCGGCGCCGCGGCCGGCAGCGCCACTTCGGACCCGTCCGGCGCGTCCTTGAGCCAGGCGATGTCGCCCGAGGCGATGTCGTAGACCACGGGCAGGATGGCGAAGCGTCCCTTGTTCTCGAGGTCGCGCAGGATCGCGCTGCGCGAGTGCGTCTCGGTCGCCGCCCGCAGCACGTTCGCCCGCACCGCGAGGGCGACCAGGTCCTGCGGGTTCTTGGCCTGGTTGCGGACCTTCTCGACCGCCGGTTCGAGTCGCGCGAGCAGCGCCCGCATGTTGGGCGACAGCTCCTGCCCTTCCGGATGCGAGGTCGCCGCGGTGATCGCACCGCAGCCGGTGTGCCCCATGACGATCAGCAGCGACGATCCGGTGTGGGTCGCCGCGTACTCGATGCTGGCCAGCACGTCGTCGTTGACGACGTTGCCGGCGACGCGGATCACGAACAGCTCGCCGAGCCCGGAATCGAATACGTGCTCGGGCGCGACGCGCGAGTCGGCGCACGACTGGACGATGGCGCTCGGCTGCTGGCCGGGGGGCAGTGCCGCGCGGCGGGG
>JAGQRA010000517.1 GCA_020425885.1 Planctomycetota bacterium
CCATCCTCGTAGATCCAGATCGTCGGCAGGCTGCGGATCCCGTATTGCCTCGCCACCGGCGAGTCCCACGACACGACATCGACGATGCGCAGCCTGACGTCATCCCGGGTCTTGGCGAGGGCCGCCAACTGCGGCCCGACCTGGTGACACGCGGGTCAGAAATCGGCGGTGAACTCGACGATGGTCGTGCCACGGCTCGGGACGTTGCTGTCGATGTCGACCTCCTCGCCGGTCGAGATCGTGGCGATGACCTCGTTCGAGCCGGCGCGGCCCGCGGCAGAGGTCGACGATCGCTTCGCGGGCACGTGCGTCAGGATGATGCCTGCGATGCCGAGAATCAGCACCGCGGCGACGGCGATCAACCACTTCATGGGCAGTGGATCGGCCGAATGACGCGTGTTGCGGCACGGCAAAGCGCAGGCGCCGATGGGACGGCGCCTGCGGTCGGCAACAAGCCGTCGTGTCATGGCCGCGAGGATCGCACCCGCCGCCCGGCCACCCTCGTGCTACCTTCCGCGGATGAGCAACCGTGGCGCCCTCGTCCCGATCATCGCCAGCATGCTGGCGAGCGCGCCGGCGGTGCCGATCGCAGCACAGACGCGAGTCGCCTGCCTCGGCGACTCGATCACCTACGGTGCCCAGGTCGCGGACCGCGAGCACAACGCCTATCCGGCGCTGCTCGGACAGCTGCTGGCGGCGCGGAGTGGCGAGACCTTCGCGGTGCAGAACTTCGGCGTCGGCGGTGCCACGCTGCTGCGCGCCGGCGATCGGCCGTATCTCGCGACGCCGCGGTGCGCCGAGGCGGTCGCCTGGGCGCCGCACATCGCCGTCATCGTGCTCGGCACCAATGACACCTGCGAGAACGAGCGCCGCCACAACTGGCAGCACGCCGACGATCTCGAGGCCGATGCCCGGGCGCTGATCGCAACGCTACGGGCGGCGCGCACCGAGGTTCGCGTGCTGCTGGCCTCGCCGCCGGCGATGCATCCCGACATGCCGGGGCTCGCGGCGGAACGCAGTGCCGATCTGCGCACGCGAGCGCCGCGGTTGCTCCGCATCGCGGCTGCCATGCGCGACGTCGCTGCCGCCGAGGCGAACGTCGAGTACCTCGAACTCGGCCGCACGCTGCGCAGCGCCATGGTCACCGACGGCGTGCACACGACCCCGTACGGCGCCGAGGCGCTGGCGCGTCGCATTGCCGAGGCCATCACCGCCCCGCCGATCGCGTCACCAGAATTGCAGACGCGGCTTCTGGCGCGCGGCATCGCCACCACGATCGCCGAGTTCCACGGTTTCCGCAGCCTCGAGTTCGCCCTGCCCGAACACGGCTGCGGCTGTCGTATCGTCGCGCCGCACGCCACGGCCCGCGGCGCACCGTGGATCCTGCGGGCGCGCTTCTTCGGCCATCAGCCGGCGCTCGATCTCGCCCTGCTCGAGCGCGGCTTCCACCTCGCCTACGCCGACGTCGCCGACCTCTACGGGGCCCCGACCGCGCTCGCCCGTTGGGACGCATTCCACGCGCTGCTGTGCGATCTCGGACTCGATGCGAAGCCCGTGCTCGAAGGCATGAGCCGCGGCGGCCTGCCGATCATCAACTGGGCCGCGGCGCATCCCGACCGCGTCGCCGCGATCTACGGCGACAACCCGGTGGCGGACTTCCGGTCGTGGCCCGGCGGTCACAGCGGCAAGCGTTCGGACGCCGACTGGCGACGCTGCCTCGACGCCTACGGCCTCACCGAGGACGAGGCCATGACCTACGCGCAGATGCCGGTCGATCGCCTCGAGCCGATCGCCGCGGCGCGCGTGCCGTTGCTGCTCGTGCTCGGCACCGCCGACGACGTCGTACCGCCGAGCGAGAACGGCGAGCTGCTGGCCGCCCGCTACCGCGCCCTCGGCGGGCCGGTGCAGGTCTGGCGCAAGCCCGGGCTCGGTCATCATCCGCACGGCCTCGATCCCGTCGAGCCGCTGCTGCGCGCGGTGCTGCAGGCCACGGGTCACGCCGCGATGCCGACGGTGACGCCGACACCGTCGGTCGCCTACCGTCGCGGCACCGGCTGGAACGGCGGCAGCTGGTGGGCGCAGCTCGACGCGTTGCGGGCGTTGGCCGAAGCACATCGCGATGCGCGCCTCGTGTTCCTCGGCGATTCCATCACCCAGGGACTGACCGGAGTCAGTGACCGCGTCGCGGTGGCCGGCGGCAGCCGCCCGATCGATGTCGTGTTCGGCGACCGCCAGGCGCTGTCGCTCGGCCTCAGCGGCGATCGCACCGAACACCTGTTGTATCGCATCGAACACGGCGCCCTCGCCGTGCTCGACCCGGCGGTCATCGTGCTGCAGATCGGCGTCAACAACATCAACGCCGCCGGCCACACCGCCGCGGAGACCGCCGCCGGCATCGACGCCGTGCTGCGATCGCTGGCGCGGCACGAGCCGCAGGCGAAGGTCGTGCTGTGCGGGCCGTTCCCGGCCGGTAGTCCCGGCGAGCCGCGGCGGGTCGCGATCGACGAGGTGCACGCGCTGATCGGGGGGCTCGGCGACGAACGGCGCGTGTTCTATCGCGATCTGAGATCGCTGTTCGTCGACGACGCCGGCGAGACCAACGACCGGATGCGACCCGATCGCATCCACGTCACGGCCGCGGGGCAGACGGCCTGGCTCGAGGCGATCGCGCCGCTGGTAGGCGAGCTGCTGCCGGTGCGATAGCCGGCGGCGCAGTTGTCGGAGACGTTCTTGTTGGCGCTCGGTCGAAGACCTTACGCAGCAATTCCCAACTCAGCGTCGGGCCGCGCAGGCGTCCGGACCAGTCCTGCTCGGTCGTGAGCCGATCGGCAACGAGGGCGGCGCAGATGTCCGCGAGGTCGTCGCCGGCGTGCGCCATGATCTGCCTGCAACCATCGCCGGCCGTCACGGGATTGCCCTCGAACGACGCTGGCAGCGCGAACTTCCTGACGTCGTCGATGTTGGTCAGTTCAGCCAGCTGGAACACGAGCAGGTCGGGTGCCATGGCGCGGGCATTGAGGTTCACGGTACGGATCGGGAAGTTCGGCGCCTTGTTGCCGACCTTCTTGCGCCGCTTGTGCCAAAGCGCATCGGTGCTCTTGGCACCGGCAATCCGACGCATGGCCGCGCGCGCCGAATAGGCCAGCAGCCACGCCCGCGTCGACCTGTGGTCGGTCACGGTCGCCTTCAGCTTCGGCAGCGCGCCCTTGCCCTGCTCCCCCATCGCCCCGAGCGCGGCCATTGTCAACGCCGCGGGCAGCAGCCCGGCCTTGTCGTTGATCTCCTTCTGCAGCGGAGCGACGCCGGGTCTGCCGAGCTGCGCCGACGCGATCGTCGCCGCGAGCACGAGTTCGACCGGCTGCGAGGAACTCATCGTCGCGATCAGCGATCGGGCCGTGTCGGCGTCGGCGCGGCCGACCGCACCGATCGCCAGCAACCTGATCTGTCGCGCCAGCGACGTCGATTCCGTGTCCATCGCCGCGCCGACCAGCGCGGTGGCGGCATCGGCGAGGACCCGCTCTTGCCTGGCCCCACAGGCGCCCGCCGAGCGGCGCAGCACGCGCAGCGCCTGCCAGGCGTGGGCGTCGGGTCGTTCGATGATGCAGGCCACGAGCGCCGGGACCGCCACCTCCGGTTCGCCGGCGAGGATCTCCTCGGCTGCATCGTCGCGAGTGGCCGGAACGGCGAGTCGCGCAATCGCCTCGAGCAGGCCGTCGGCAGGCCCTTGGGGACAGGCCGTCGCCGTCGCGAGGGTCAGGGTCAACACGGATGCGAGCATGTCGGTTTCCGGGTGGTGGATTGTTGCAGTGAACGTACGGCCGCTCCGAGGCCACGGACAGGAAGTGCGACGGCATCGGAGTGTGACCGACGAAGAGCGAGAATCACCAGGACAGGCCGGCAGGGAGCAGCCTGCGTCGATGCCAATGCGCGACTCACTGCTCTCGGATCGGTGCACCCTTTCCGGTGCGGCCGGCAGGAGCTCGGATCGCATCGAAATCGCAGATTCATGTCCTGCCCCGATCGCCCATGGGACTCGGAGGTTCATCCCACTTCCGACACCGACCAGAAAGGAGTCTCCGATGTCCCGTCGTTTCCTTCTCGCGGCTTGCCTGGCCCTGGTTGCCGGCCTCGCCGTCGATTCCCGCGCCGTCGCCCAGAACACCCAGGCCGACGATTTCGCCGATCTGCAGGATCTGATCGCCGAGCCGCCGGTGCTCGACTCCCAGCTCGACGGCATCGTCGGCTGGGCCGCCAGCAACGGTTCGTTCGAGCATCTCGGCGGGCCGCCGTTCCAGGCGCCGCTGTCGCAGTTCCTGCCCGCCGGCGTCCGCGATGTCATCATCAAGTGCCGCTCCGGAAGCCGGCAGATCAGCGCCGTTCCGCGTTGCGTCCGGTACTGGTACACCTGCTACGTCGAGCTCGTGTTCGCCGACGACTCGCTGTTCACCTTCAAGAAGCGCATCGAGCTCGTGATCTGCAACAATGGCACGACCTCGCTCGACGACCACTACTCGATGTCGCCCGCGGTCGGACCGCCCGGCAACCGCGGCAACGTCCACCTGCTCTACGAGCAGCGGCGGCAAGGCGCGTTGATCGTGCACGAACAGCGCCTGCGTGCGCGGCTCGGCGCCACCGCCGACTTCCAGAACCAGAACGGCGTGCCGGTGGTCTCGGGCGGACCGCTGACGATCGAGATCGCGCCGGGCGCCGCCCTCGATCTGCGACAGAACGCGGCCGCCGCCGGGCCGATCTTCATCACCGACGGACCGGCGCTGCTGCGCTGCGACACCGTGCTGATGGATCCCGGCGTCGTCCTCACCGACCTGTTCAACTTCCCGCCCGTCGTGCAGCCCGCGACGTTGATCGTCGACGAGGACGTCGTGCTGCCGCAGTTCTGCGCGCAGCGATCGACGCAGCCGGGCAGCGTCGATGCGTTCGTGTGGAACGACGGTCACGTCGATCAGCAGCTGCAGTTCACCTGGACCGGCGCGTTCACGCTGCCGGGGCAGACCGTCGTCGCGGTGGCGGCCGGCGCCGTGCAACGCATCCAGATCCCGGTCGCGATCCCGGTCGCGACGCCGCCGGGTGCTGCGGCGTCGCTGCAGCTGCAGTGGAGCTCGCTGTCGCAGCCGGGCCATGGCGGCGCCGCGTCGATGCTCGTGGTGAACGAACACCCGGGGCAGTTCCGCTATGGTACCGGCACGCCGGGCGGCAACGGGCCGCTGACGATCGACGCCGATGGCCCGCTCGCCGCGGGCGGGCCGACCGTACGGGTGACGTCGACCGGCACCGATCCCGGCGCGCTCGGCATGGCGATGCTCGGCCTGCCCGTGAACCGCAACTACGGCACCTGGATGCTGCCGGGCTTCCCGGCCGAGCTCTACATCGATCCGCAGGGATTCCTGTTCGTCACGATCCTGCTCGTCGCCGACGCCGCCGGCAGCACGACGTTCGGGTTGCAGATCGCCAACGTCGCCGCGCTGCGCGGCCTGAAGATCGACTGCCAGACGGTCCATCTGCCCGGGCCGGGGCAGCAACCGCTGGTGTTGGGCGGCACGCCGGCGCTGTCGATGACGGTGCAGTAGGGCGGCGCGATGCTCGGTCGGGTGCTCCAGCCGCGTTGCGCCGCGCTCACCGCACGCCGATCTCGACCGACTGCAGCAGGAACTGGCCGTCCTGGAGATACGCGGCGTAGGTCAACAAGAAGCGACCATCGGCGAGTGCGGCCAACCGCGGCCGGGTGAAGTGCTGCACGGCTCGCGGCACGAGGCCGAGCGTGCGCATGCCGACCGGCTGGTTCCATTCCCCGCCACGGCCGCGCCCGAGCAGCAGCAGGTCGTCACGGCGCACCACGACGACGAGTGCATCTCCGCTCGGGGTCACGGCGACGGGTGCCAGCCCCAGCTCCAAGGCAGCGACCTCGGAGACGGTCCACGTTCGATCGGCGTCGCGGACTGCCATCCGCAGCGTCGAGCCCCATTGCCACTCCGCGAACACGGCCGCACCGCCGGGCGCAATGGCTGCCCCCACGATGTAGCTCTGCTGCGGAGTCCCTTCGCGTTGCCAGACCTCGTCGACCGCGCCGAAACCGTCCCCGGGGACGAACTCGCTGACGCCGACCCGGGTTCCCGAAGCCGTCGGTTCCCGAACGAGCAACATGGCGTGACCGTCGTCCGCGGCACTGAGCAGGAAGGTGGAGTCGGGCGGGAACCGGCCGACCTCCACGGGTTCTTCGGCGGCACCGTGACGATCGCGCACCACGGAAGTGATCGAGATGGCGCGCGCGCCGACGACGTCTTGCTGCGTGATCCGCTGCACGTGCGAAGAGTCGAATGCCACCGTGCCGAGCACGATCGATGACGTGGTCGGCTGCGGCTCGAACACCGTCGCCAGATTCGTCACCCACGTGCGCGTCATCGGATCCCAGTCGTGGCTCGCGGGCGTCTGGCCGGCGACGAGGCCGGGCCGCGACCATGCCGTGGTCCGCCCGTCGCCCATGCGGATCAACGCTTCGACGTTCGGCAGCGTCGCCGCCATCGCAACGAGATCCCGACCGTGGTGCACGGCCAAGGCACGCACGGGATCGATGGCCAACACTCCGCCGACGCCGTCGGCAGCGGTCGTCATCCCCGACTGCGTCGATTGCGTCTCCGCGAGCAGCCACGACGCTTCCGACCAACCACGTTCCCGCTGCGACCAGAACGCGGCCCGATGCGGCTCCGGCAAGCGCCCCTCGCGGAAGACCAGTCCGATCTCGTCGGGGTCGGTGTGGACGAGGGGCTCGGGATAGAAGAGATCGGGGCCGCTCCATATCGTCAGCGGTGACTCGACCTTGGTCGTCACGGCGCCGGGAATCGCGATCGAGAACCACCACCGCATTTCACTGCCGAGCCGGCGCCGGTCGTTGCCGCGTACGCCAGCGGCAAGCAGGACGTCGACGGTCGCGCCGACCGGGAGCTGCGCCGCAGGGATGAACTCGAGAACCGTCGGCGCCGCGGGATCGATGCGTACATCGCCGGCGACGGCCTCACCCTCGATCGAGACCTGAAGCCAGGACGGCTCGAGCGCGGTCGCGTCCAGCCCGACATCGAAGGTAACCCGCACGGAGGCAAGAGGTGGGTCGACCAACGCCAACTCCGCCGGCTCGACGGCCACCACGCGTAGGTGCCTCGCGGGCGGGGGACAGCCGAGGCACAACAGCGCGAGGACGAAGGTGGTGCCGGCGGAAAGTCGCGTGAGAGCTCGCCGGGACTCCGCGCGCGACTTCGGCAGCACGGACGTGGCGGTACGATGGATGCGCACTTCTTCCATGACTCAGTGGCGGTGTCGTCAGGGACGCGGGGCGACCGCTCCGGGGACAGCAATCTGTATGACCTGCGCGAGGCACGGTAACAGGCGTCGCGCACTCGTCCGTCGGCATCGCCGCGGGGCTCACCCAGGACACCGTAACCGGCACGGTCTACCTGACGTCGTCGAGCCTCGACGCGCTGTTCAGGATCGACCTCGCAACCGGCGCTGCGACTCAGGTCGGTCCGTACGGGCTGCCCAACATCATCATGCACAGCATCGAGTACGACAGCACCACCGGCACGATGTACGGCTCGAGCTGGGGCGATATCTACCGGATCGACACCACCACCGGCGCAGCCACCCTGATCGGCAGCGGCAACGGGCTGCAGAGCCACGTCAGCCTCTGCTTCGATCCTTCGACCGGCACGATGTACGCGGCTGGCACCGGGATCGGGATCCTGCAGACCGTCGACCTCGTCACCGGCACGCTGACCCCGATCGGTCCGCTGGTCAATTCCGTCTGGCCGAGCGAGTTCGCCTTCGATGGCGACACCGGCACGATCTGGATGCTCGACAACCGCCATGATGCCCTGCTGACGGTCGACCCTGCCACGGGCTACGCGACCGTCGTCGGCCACCACTTCGGTCAGAACATGCTCGGGATGATGTACGTTTCGGGTCCGGGCGCGATCGCGCGCAACGCGACCGGCTGCGGAACGGCGAACGTGGCCGCGTTCGGCGTGCCACAGGTCGGTCACTCGGTGGACGTCGACATGACCGACGTCACGGGCATCCCGTTCCTCGGCCTCGGGCTGGCAATCGGGAACACCTCGATCTGCTCGGCGTGCTCGTTCGGTCATGA
>JAGQRA010000518.1 GCA_020425885.1 Planctomycetota bacterium
AGCGTCGCAAGCGCAAGGCGAAGAAGCCGAAGGCCAGCGGCGACGAGGGCGATGCGGAGGTGGCCGGCGCGGCGGATGCCGGCGCGGCGGAAGGTGGCGTCGACGCTGACGGCGCCCGCGCGGCCGCGGCCGATGACGAGGCCACGGGCGCACCGCCCGAAGACGGATCTCGCGACGACGCGCCAGCCGAAGCTGCGGGCGGCGAGGAGACCGGCGACAGGCCGGTGGCGGTGGATTCCGCGGGAGGGGACCGGACTTCGCAGGGGCGTCAGCAGCGGGATCGCGGCGACTCAACGCGGGATCGCAACAGGCGCGGCCGGCACAAGAAGGGCAACGGCCCGAAGCCGGGCAACCGGCCGCCGCGGCCTTCGCGTCCGCGGCAGACGATCGACCAGCTGCTGAAGAAGGGCCAGGAGGTCGTCGTCCAGATCACCAAGGAGGGCATCGGCAACAAGGGCCCGACGTTGACGACCTACGTGTCGTTGCCGGGCCGCTGTCTGGTACTGATGCCGAGCCTGCCGAAGTGCGGGGTCTCGCGCAAGATCGAGGACGTTCGTGAACGCAAGCGGCTCAAGCGCATCGTGCGCCAGCTCGACGAGACCGGTCACGGCGGCATCGGCTTCATCGTCCGCACCGCCGGCATCAACAAGAGCCAGCAGGACCTCGAACGCGACCGCGACTACCTGAAGAAGATCTGGGAGCTGGTGGCGCAACGGCTCAAGGTCACGCGGGCGCCGTCGCTGCTCTACCAGGAATCCGATCTCGTGCTCAAGGCGATGCGCGATCAGTTCACGCGCGACATCGCCGACGTCGTCGTCGACAGCGAGGACGTGTTCATGCGCATCCGCGACTTCGCCGAGAAGCTGATGCCGCACATGGCCGAGCGCATCAAGCAGCACACGGTGACGACGCCGCTGTTCCATCACTTCGGCATCGAGAAGGAGGTCGAGGCGCTCTACCAGCCGAAGATCGATCTGCCGAACGGCGCCTCGATCGTGATCGACCAGACCGAGGCCCTGGTCGCGATCGACGTCAACTCGGGCAAGTACAAGGCGGGCCACGACTCGGACGACACCGCCTACCGCACCAACCTCGACGCGATCCCCGAGATCGTGCGCCAGCTGCGGCTGCGCGACCTCGGCGGTCTGATCATCATCGACTTCATCGACATGTCGATCGAGAAGCACCGCCGCGGTGTCGAACGCCGGCTCGTCGACGCGCTGCGCGGCGACCGGGCCCGGATCAAGGTCGGACGGATCTCGCCGTTCGGCATGCTCGAGATCACGCGGCAGCGCGTCGGGCCGGGTCTCAAGCGCACCGTGTTCATGCAGTGTCCGCACTGCAAAGGTGCCGGCTGGTCGCGAACGGTGCAGAGCAAGGCGCTGTCGGTGCTGCGCGAGGTGCGTGCGCTCGTGCATCTGAAGGGCTACTCGATCCTGCAAGTGTTCGTCGCGCCCGCCGTGGCCGACTACCTCGTCAATCACAAACGCCGGGCGACGGTCGAACTCGAGGACGCGGTCGGCAAGTCGGTCGCGTTCCGGCCCGAGCAGAGCTACCCGATCGACGTCGTCCACTATCGCTTCATGACCGGCGATGGCCAGCAGGCGCGGATCGCGATCCCGGCCGGGCTCGGGGTCAAGGCCTAGCTCGGCGTGCGACCCCAGGCTCGTCGACCCGGGTGGTTGGCACCGAAGTGGGGCGGCGGGCGGAGCTGCCTACGCACATCCGCCGCCCCCCTTTCGCCGGCTCTCCGCCGAAGGCCGTAGAGCTGTCCGAATTTCGCCAAAGTTGTTTGCGACTATGACGTTGTGATGACACGGGCGAGAGGCGGAAGGGCTTAGTTCGGCATCCATGGTGAACGCCATTCATCTGGTCGGCAGCGACTTCCATCTCGTTTCTCCTTCGCGCCTCGAGCAGCTGTCGGCGCACCGCGAGGAGATCCAGGCGCGGCTGCTCGAACTCAGGAACCGGCAGCTGATCCGCGGCGCCGTCATGGTCGCGACCTGCAACCGTTTCGAGGTCCTGATCGAACTGGCCGAAGGCGTCGCTCCCGACTTCACGCGCGCGGCGCTCGGCGTCGAGGCCGACTACCCGCTGCACGCTCACGACGGTCAGGCTGCCATCGACCACATGCTGGGCGTCACCGCCGGCCTGCACTCGCTGGCCTTCGGCGAAGAGCAGATTCTCGGCCAGGTCCGCACCGCGTTCCGCACGGCCGAGGAGTTCGGCCTGCTGAGCCGCCGGCTGCACATGCTGTTCACGCGGCTGTTGCGCGCGGCCCGCGAGGTCCGGCATCGCATCGGTCTCGATCATCGCCCGCGCTCGGTTGCGGCCCTCGCCGTCGATCAGCTGGCCTTTGCCGGTCCGCGCCTCGCGGTCGTCGGTGCCGGCGAGATGGGGCGCCTGGTGCTCGAGATCATGCAGCGGCGTCACATGCCGGCGCCGCTGATCGTCAACCGGACGCTGCCGCGGGCCGCGGCGTTGGCCGATCACTTCGGCGGCACGGCGATGGCGCTGCACGAGTTCCTGGCCGAGCGCCCCGAGCTCGACGGCATCGTGTTCGCCACCGGCAGCAGCGGCGCGCTGTTCGCGGCCGAGGATGCCGCCGGGCTGGCGGTCGTCGTCGACATCAGCCAACCCTCGGTGCTGGCGCCGGACGTGCGCGCGGTCGACGGCCTGCAGGTCTTCAACCTCGACGACTTCGCGCGGATGGCGGCCGAAGAACAGGCGCAGTATGCCGCGATCAAGGCGACCGGGCTCTGCGAGGTCGAGGCGCTCGCCGGGCAGATCTGGCGCGACGTCGACGCCGGACGGCCCAACCTCGGTCGGGTCGTCGACATGCACGTCGAAGGCGCCATGGCCGAACTCGAACACGCCTTGTCGGGTCGACTGTCCCACCTCGCGGCGGCGGACCGCGAGACGGTGCGCGAGGTGCTGCTGCGAGCCGCGCGGCGCAATGCGCACCACCACATCTGCGACCTGCGGCAACTGGCCGGCAAGCCATGATCGTCTTCGGCAGCCGCGGCAGTGATCTGGCCCTGTGGCAGACGCGCCACATCGCCGCGAGTCTGCGCGCGGCCACCGGCGAGGACTTCACCATCGAGGTCATCGAGACCAAGGGCGACCGCGTGCTCGACCAGCCGCTGCCGACCCTCGGCGGCAAGGGGCTGTTCACGGCCGAACTCGAGACCGCGCTGCGCGAGGGTCGCATCGACGTCGCCGTTCACAGCATGAAGGATCTGCCGGTCGAGGACCCCGAGGGGCTGACGGTCGGCGCGGTGTCGGCCCGGGTGGCGACGGCCGACGTGCTCGTCTACGACCCGCGCTTCGCCGATCCGACGCA
>JAGQRA010000061.1 GCA_020425885.1 Planctomycetota bacterium
CCCGGATGCCACCGCCACCGAGGCCCGACTGGCCGGAGCTCACGTGCTCAGCCACCCCTTCAATCTCGGCTACGGCAACGCGCTGCATACCGGCTACTGCTTCGCCCGCCGACGTGGCTACACCCGGGTCGCCCAGATGGACGCCGACGGCCAACACGACGCCCGCATGCTGCCGCGCCTGTTGGAGGCCCTCGATCGTGGCGCCGACGTGGCCATCGGCTCCCGCTACCTCAACGGCGTGCCGCCGCGCGCGAGCCTGTTCCGTCGGGTCGGCACCCGGCTGTTCTCCTGGATCGCCTCGCGCTGGACCGGGATCCGGATCACCGACCCGACCAGCGGCTTCCAGGGACTGTCGGCGCGGGCGCTGGCGCACCTTGCCAACGACGGTTTCCCCGAGGACTACCCGGACGCCGACGTCCTCGTCGGCCATGCCCGCTCCGGCATGCGCATCGTCGAGGTGCCGGTGACCATGTACGAACGCAAGGGTGGCGTGTCGATGCACCGGGGTGCCCGCATCGCCTATTACGGTTACAAGATGCTCGTGACCCTGCTGCTGCTCCCCGTCCGACGCCCGACTCCGCTGCGCGACCGCGATACCGTGGCGAGGGTGCCGTGATCGGATCGATGTCGCCGACCATGGCCTCGATCGCGTCGCCGCTCGTCGCCATGGACCTCGAACCGTTGCCCGAACGTCAACGCGTCACGGCCATCATCGTCGCCGTCGGCGTGCTGCTCCTCGTGCTGGAGCTGGTGCGGCGCCGCAAGCTCCGTGAGGAGTACTCGTGGGTCTGGGCGTTGACCGGCGCGGCGCTGATCGTGCTGGCCACGAACCACGATCTGCTGGACCTGCTGAGCCGGTGGATCGGCGCCGCCAGCCCGGTCTCGACGCTGTTCTTCGGCGCCTTCATGTTCCTGCTCGCCCTCGCGCTGCAGTTCTCGGTGCGGCTCAGCCGCCTGACCCATCGCAACCGGACCCTGGCCCAACGCCTGGCACTGCTCGAGGAAGAGGTCGCGCAAATGCGCGGCGATCGTCAGGCACCGCGCAAGGCGAATCCGGGCCGCGACGAAGTCGCCTGATGAGCGAACGTGACGCCGCCGACGGAAGCCTGGCCGGCGCGATCGCGATCGAGTTCCGCCGGCGGCTGCAGGGTGAGTACGTGCCCCGCATCAGGCAATGCGTCGAGCTGCTCGGCGCGGCAGTCTGGCAACGCCCGGCAGCCAACTGCAACTCGGTCGCCAACCTCCTGCTCCATCTGACCGGCAACACGCAGCAGTGGATCCAGGCGAACTTCGGCCGGGGCCAGGACCGGCGCGATCGCCCGGCCGAGTTCGCCGCCGCCACCGGTCCGTCGGGAGCAGCCCTCGTCGATCGGCTCGCCGCCGTGGTCGACGAGGCCTGCGACGTGATCGACGCCCTCGGCCTCGACGACTGGACCCGGCCGCGCACGGTCCAGGGGCAGTTCACCGAGACCGGGCTGTCTTCGATCCTGCACGTGCTCGAACACTTCTCGGGCCACGCCGGCCAGATCTACGCGTGGACCAAGCAGGTCACCGGGCGAGACCTCGAGTTCTACTCGCTCTGATCCGGGGGAGCCGCGGGCGTCGCGGCTACGGGCGCGAGCCTTCTGCGGCTGCCGTCTCCCCAGCGCTGCACCGCGGCCCGCAGCACGTCGAGCTTCACCGGCTTGGCCAGGAAGTCGTTCATGCCCGCCTCGACACACGCCTCACGGTCGGCGGGCATGACGTTCGCCGTCAGGGCCACGATCGGCAACTCGGCCAGGTGCCCGCCGAGCGCGCGGATCGCACGGGTGGCTTCGAACCCGTCCATCTCGGGCATCTGGCAGTCCATCAGCACGAGATCGAACTCGTTCGCCTTCACCATCTCCACCGCCTCGTTGCCATCGGTCGCGAACGTGACCTCGCAGCCGATGCGACTCATCATGCCGGCGAGCACCCGCCGATTGATCTCGTTGTCCTCGGCCACGAGCACCCGCAGCGCAGCCGCGGCCTCCATCGCGAGGGCCTCGGGCTCGCTGTTCGGACGCATCGGCTGCTGGGTGGATACGGCACCACGCAGACTCGCCATGTCGTGCACCAGCTGCAGCAGACGGCCGCACGACAACGGCTTGTTCAACCAGCGGAAGACATCGGCGGCAGCCATCTCGGCCAACCCCGGCCGCGTCCCCAGAGAACTCGCGAGCGCGATCGGGATGCGCGGGATATCGGGGTCGTTGCGGATCGCCTCGGCCAGCTGCATGCCGTCGAAGCCCGGCATCGCCATGTCGAGCACCGCCATCGTGAACGGGTTGCCGCGCAGCGACGCGGAACGCAGCACCTCGATCGCCGAGATCGCATTGCTCGCGACGTCGATGCCGATCTGGGTCGGCGTCAGCTGCATCACCATCAGCTGGCGATTGGTCTCGTTGTCATCGACGATGAGGATCGCGTGCCCGCTGAGGTCGACCTCACCCGGCCGCGCCCGCGCGTGGGTCGTGTCACCGAGCGGCAACCGCACGTGGAAGGTGAACGTCGAGCCCTGGTCGATGACGCTTTCGACCGTGATCTTGCCGCCCATCATCAGGGCGAGCCGCCGACTGATCGTCAGCCCCAGCCCGGTGCCGCCGAAGCGGCGCGTCGTCGAGGCATCGGCCTGCGCGAACGGCTTGAACAGCCTGCGGATGCCATCGCGGCTGATGCCGACGCCGGTGTCCTTGACCGACAGGCTCAGGAGCTGCGAGCTATCGTCTTCCTCGACCAGGTCGACGCTGAGCACGACCTCGCCCTCCATCGTGAACTTGATCGCGTTGGTCAGGAAGTTGAGCACGACCTGGCGGATCCTCGACTGGTCGCCGCGGAAGCTCCGGCTGATCCGCGGGTCGAGGAACGTCATCAGCTCGACGCCCTTCTGGTTCGCCGAGGAGTGCAGCAGTCCGGCGCAGTCATCGATCATCTGCCAGAGATCGAAGTCGGCGGCCTCGAGTTCGAGCCTGCCGGCTTCGATCTTGCTGTAGTCCAGGATGTCGTTGAGCACGTTGAGCAGCGAATCGGCCGAGGCCTGAATGGTCGTCGCCATCTGCTCCTGCTCGGCGTCCAACCGCGTCCGCACCAGCAGCTCCGCCATGCCGAGGATGCCGTTCATCGGCGTGCGGATCTCGTGGCTCATGTTGGCCAGGAACTGCGCCTGCACGCCGGCATTCGTCACCGCGGTGTCGCGCACCTGCTCGAGCATGCCGATCTGCTGGACCAGCGATTCGGAGACCCGCCGCGCCGATCGGGTCAGGATCACGCCGAAGGCCGCGACCAGTGGCAGCAGGGCGAAGATCGCCAACCAGCAGACTGCGACCAGGATGCTCACCGCGGCCAGCGCCGCGAGCCCGAGCGAGCAGAGCCGATGGAAGGCATGGTGATTCGCTCGGATCTCCCTCGAGACGGCGGCATGCAACGCCGAGGCCTGCTCGGCGAGGTGATCACGTTGGCGCGACATTGCGGTGCGGTTCTTTCGGCTGCCGGGGGGGCCGCGCGTGAGTCGGCCGCTCTCATCCGGGATCGGCTTGACGAAGCCCCGATGCCACCGCCCGACTCGTTCAGCGCCGGTGGTAGGGGTGTCCGTCGAGCAGCGTGGCGGCACGGTAGAGCTGCTCGGCGACCACGATCCGCACCAACCCGTGCGGCAGCGTCGCCGCCGACAGCGACCAGCGCTCGGCGGCCTGCTGGCGAAAGGTCGGGTCCAGGCCATCGGCGCCGCCGATGACGAGGGCGATGTCCTGACCCTGGCGCAGCCAGGCCGACAACCTCTTCGCGACGTCTTCGGTCGACCACGGCTCACCGCGCTCGTCGAGCGCGATGACCCGCGCCGTCTTCGCCACCACCGCCGACAGCCGTTCGGCCTCGATCGCCATCGATCGCTGCACGGTCGCGCCCGAGCCGCGCGGCGCGGGTTTGACCTCGACGACCTCGAACCCCCACACCCGAGGGAGCCGGCGGACATACTCGGCGGTGCCTTCGACGACCCAGGCGGGCTGGCGTTGGGACACGGTCAGGAGGCGGATCTTCATCGCGGTGCCGGCAATCTACCGAGCCTCGTCGCCGCCGAACAACAGCTGCTGCGCGCCGGGTCGGCGGAACGGGGATCGCCCGTCGGCCGCCGGCGGGCTCAGGCCGAGCGCTCGCGCCGTGCGTTCGAACAGATCGACGATGACCTGATAGCGCGGGCCCTGGCCGGCCATCCGCGCATGGAAGCGCGCATCCTTGGCACGACCGCCGCGCATCGCGGCGAGCAGCGACATGACCTTCGCGGCGCGCAACGGGAACGCCTGCCGCAATCGTTGCGTGAACACCTCCTCGACCTCGGCCGGGACCCGCAGCAGCACGTGGAACGCATGCCTGGCCCCGGCATCGCGCGCCCGGCGCAGGATCTCGGGCACCTGATGGTCGTTGAGTCCCGGGATCAGCGGTGACACCGACACGCCGGTCGGCACGCCGGCGTCGCTGAGCAGCCGTACCGCGGCAAGCCGGCGCGCCGGCGATCCGGCATAGGGTTCGATCCGTCTGGCGTCGGCCTCGTCGGCGAACGGCACGCTGACGAACACGCTCGCCGCCCCGTGTCGCGCCAGATCCGCCAGCACGTCGACATCGCGCTCGATGAGCGCGCCTTTGGTGATGATGCCGACCGGCTGGCGGTACTCGGCGCACACCTCGAGGCACCGCCGCGTCAAGCGGTAGCTCGCCTCGAGCGGCTGGTAGCAATCGGTGACGCCTGAGAACACGATGGTCTCGCCGCGCCACGAAGACCGCTGCAGCCGGCGCCGCAGCAGTTCGGGCGCGTTCTGCTTGACGACGATGCGCCGTTCGAAGTCCGTGCCGGCGCCGAAGCCGAGGTACTGGTGCGTCGGCCGCGCGTAGCAGTAGGCGCAGCCGTGGAAGCAACCGCGGTACGGGTTCAGCGACCAGCGAAACGGGATGTCAGGGCTGTCGTTCTCGCTGACGATCGTCTTCGCCTCCTCCTCGAAAACCTCGAGGTCGGCCTCGGGAGCGGGCCCGAGCAACTCGACCCGCGCGGCTTGCCATGGGTTGGGCGGGTTCTCGACGCGACGCATGTCCCCATGTTGACGGCAACTCGAGGGCGGCGCCACCACCGGCCGATCAGCGCGATCACGCTCGTCGGGGAAAGTCCCGCTTCGGCAACGCGGCGCCACGATCCGATAGCACCTGCGGAGACCGAGTCCGACCGTGACCCGAACGACACATCGCACCACCGTCGCCGCCAAGGCCTTGCTCTGCATGATGAAGACGCGGCGGCACGACCGGGCCGAGAGCGCCCACGAGCGCATCGCCGCGACGATGGCCGCACTCGACACCGTCATCGTTCACCTCCCCGACGACCCGACCGATGACCAGGTCGCCGAGGTCGACCGCATCGTCACCGCGCTGCGCACCGCGGACGAGTGCCTCGGCAACGGCAACACCCATTCGGGGATCCAGTTGCTCGACCTGGCCAGGGGCCGGGTGCAACGACTCGCCGAGGCGCTGCTGCCGCATCCCGGTGACTGAACGGTGCCAGGACCGATTCGCACCGGTGCGATTCGGTCCTGGCACCGTTAGAACCTCTTCTCCCACTTCGCGCGCTCGTCGAGGTAGTTGGCGATCTGGTCGAGGCCTTGCTGCGCCGCCTTGCGAACGTCGGCGACGTCGTCCTTGAGCAGATCGAGCAGCGGCGGAGCTGCGTCGCGCACGAACGTGTTGCCGAGCAGCTCGGCTGCGCGCACCCTGACCGTCCAGAAGGGATGGGTGGCCGCGCGCTCGAGCTGCGGCAGGAAGCGGCCGTCCTTGTTGCCGCTGAAGGAGCCGAGCGCCACATTCATGAGGTCGCCACCGAACTCGGCCATGCGCGGGCTGTCGACGATGGCCTTCGCCATGACCACCCGATCGGGCTCGTCGAGGACCTGGAAGACGTCCAGGCAGCGTTCGGCCCGGTGACCGAACCGGAGCACGGCCTTCTGCGCGTGATCGCGCAGGTCCGGATCGCCGCGCAGTTCGGCCGCGGTGAACGCTTCCTGCGCGATCTCGGCGCGCGGCGAGTCGAGGATCTCACGGATCAGGCCCTTGCGTTCCGCGCCGGCGACCTGCAGCGCCGCGCGCGCGGCCGCGCCGACGACGATTGGCGGCATCTCGGTCTGACCCAGGCAGCGTCGCAGCATCGGCAAGGCACTCGCACTTCCGGTGCTGCCGAGCAGCTCGAACAGCCACTGCGTCAGATGGTCCTCGGCGACCAGATCCGTCGAGCTCCTGCTGCGGCCATCGCCCCAGGGCCCACCGAGCCGCGATTGAATGGCGGCGATCAGCGCCGCCGCGTGCTCATCCCGGACCTGACCTTGGAGAGCCTCCGCGAGCTCCCGCACGACGTCGTGCGGCAGCCTCGGCATCAGCTCGAGGAGCGCAGGTAGCTGGCTCACATCGACCTGCCTCGCCTCGGCCATGGCCGCAGCGCGACACTGGTCGATCACTACCGACTCGAGCCGCGTCGGCAACTCCGCGAGCCTGATGACTTCGAGCGCGCCGCCCGCCTGCCGGCGAAGGTACGCGATGATCTTGTCGCTGTAGTTGGAGGTCATCCGCAGCAGGCGAACTGCCGTGCTGACATCGTCGGCCCCGCCTTTGCGATCGAGCCATGCCGCCAGGATCGCCTGGTGCGAGTTCGACATCCTCTCCAGTCCGTGGGCGATCCGCAGCGCCTCTTCGGGATGGCGAGCCGCGACCGCCTGCAGCGCATCCGCGTCGCCGGCCAGGATCATGGGCTCGAGCAACGCCACCGGCATCTCCGGGTGATGCAGGAACACCTGCAACAGACTGCCGTGCCAGTTGTGGCTGACCCCCTGCGGCGGCACCGGCCACTTGCGCGCGAGCGCCACCAGGTCATCGATAGCCTCACCTGGCGCGCCGCTCCAATCGCGGTCGATCAAGCGCGCGCTCACCTCGTCCCAGCGCCCGCGCGACAACAGATGGCGCGCGATCAGACGGTGCCAGGGTCGCCCGCTGTCGCGAACCGCGGCGGCGAGGGGGTACTGACGCTGCGCCGATGCCGACCACGCCGCCATCGCCCGCGCTTCGGCGTCGACCGGCAGCGCAGACACGAAGTACGTCCACATCGCGGGCGTGCTGGCGGCGTCGACGTTGGCCAGGAACGGTTCGTCGAGTTCTGCCGGCAGTCGCCAGCCGTGATCGATCATCGCCTGCAGCGCCTTGATCACGTCCGCCCGCAGGTAGTGATCGGCGGTCGGCAGCGCCAGTAGAACGGGCGCCGCCACTTCGGGGCGACGCCACCATTCGAAGCCGTTGACGAGCGCCTGCAGCCGACTCCGCTCCAGGTTCTGGACGCGCGCGGCCTCCAGCGCAAACGCCCCGACCCGTACCCACTGTGGGTGCCTGCGCGCGAGATCGGCCACGCGCCATGGAATCAGTCCACGGTCGAGCGACTCGATCGCCTCGAACGCCTCCGCTTCCTCGACGGCGGCGGCAACGAGCCATTGGAACGTCGCCGCCGCCCGCGTCTCGGGCGCCCCTCGCTGCCGCAGCGCCGACAGGATGTCGACGGCCCACGCCCGGTCGCAGCCGTTCAGGGCGTCGACCAGGGCTCGACACGCGGGTTCACTGGCATCGCCGAGCAGGCGCTGCGCCAGCTCGCGCGCGGCTACGTCGTCACCCTGCTTCCCCAACAGGATGGCCAGGGCCACGCCGTGATGTTCCGGAGCTGCGGGCTGCGCGGCGATCCGACGGGCGACCTCGACACCGACACCGGCTTGCATCCTCGGCAACCCCATCACGATCGCCGATACGACCGCGGGGTCCGCCGATTCGATCTGTCGCAGCAGCAGCGCGGTGATGCGCGGATCGTCATGGCTTCGCATCAGGTAGAGGGCGTTGGTGATGCCGAACGCGCCGAGGCTGGGGAAGGCGTACTCGAGGTACGGCACCACGAGGATGCCGAGCGTCTGCAGTTGATCCCGCGCATCGGCAACCGGATCCTTGGGCGAGCCCTGCTGCCTGGACTGGCTCGGAGCGCCGCTGTCGAGCACCTTGATCAGGCGCATGACCGGGTCTTCGTAACCCGGCGCAGCGCCACCTTGCACCGGCCTGGGATCATCACGGCCGACGCGGATGCGCCCGTTCTCGTCCATCAGCTCACGGCCGCGCCCCTGGCGCATCAGCAACTTCAGCAGCTGCGCCTTGGCCTGGGCGTCGTCACCCTCCGACCCGGCGGCCATCGCGGCGCGGAGTTCGCGTTCGGCTCCGGCCAGGTCACCCTGGCCCTCGAGGATCTTGGCTGCAGCAAGGTGCTCGTTGATCGACCGCTGCCCCGGCGGTGTCGCCGGCTGCTGCGCCAACGCCAGACCGCCGCAGGACAGCACGAACATCGCCGCGCCCGTTCGAAGTGTGTTTCGCATGGTGACATTGACGGCGATTAGGCCACGCCACGTGTCATGGGGCTGTGAAACCCGGCGCCCGATCGGCGCCGCCGCGCCACGTTTGACAACCCCATGACTTCGAACCCGGGGTGTCGAATACCATCATCCGCGTGGTCACCGCCCCCACCCGAATCGGCCTCGCCTTCGCGCTGACGCTGCTGGTGCCGGCAGTGCTGGCGGTTAGCTGGTTCTGGCTCGTGCACGGCGGGGTGATCGCCGACGCGATCGCGAGCGAACGGGCGGCGACTGCGCAGAGTCGGGCGATCGCCGAACGCATCGTGGACGAGGAGTTCCAGGCCGCGGCGCGGCAATCGACATGCGTGATCATCCTCGACGACGATCGCCGCATGATCGGCCCGTTCGCCGGTCCGCCCGACGCCGACCCGATCCTCGAGACGGCCATGACCGGCCTCGCCGAAGCGGCAGCCAATGCCCGGATCGCCGCCGGCGATCCGGCCGGAGCGCTGCCGTTGTTCGCCCACGCCGAGAGCGCCCGCGAGCTGTCCGCCGAGGGTGCGCTCACCTGCGCCGCGCTGCTGGCCGAACGGGATCCGGTGGCCGGCGAGGCCGCGCTGACCCGCGCCGAGGCGCGCTTCGCCGGCACCTGGTGCGACCTGCTGCCGTTCGACCTGCTGGCATCGTTGCAGCGGGCGCGATGGCTCGCGTCGGAGGCGTCGGCCCCGGCCGACGATCGACGCGCAGCGTTGGCCACGGCGTTGCTCGTCCAGGCGCAGCGGATCGGCGCGCACGCGATCGACGCCGTCGCCGAGACGATGATCCAGGTCCTTCCCGAGCTGCGTTCGGACGTGCGCTTCATCGACATGCGAGCGGCGGCAACGGCCGCGGTCGCCCTCGCCGGCGAACCCGCGCCGGGTTCGATGGCCAACGGGCCCGCCGGCACCGTGCTGGTCCCGTTCGATGAGCACGCGCTCGCCGCATTGCCGCAATCGACCGTCGAGCAGACCCTGGCCTGCGCGCAGGAA
>JAGQRA010000519.1 GCA_020425885.1 Planctomycetota bacterium
GGCAGGTCGCTGGCTGCTACGGAGCCTTCGGCATCGCGTTGTCGGACCACGACGGCGACGGCTACGACGACTACGCCATAGCCGCGCCGAACGCGAGCGTGCCCGCGGGCAGTGTCGGGCCGGGTGTGGTCTACCTACATTCGGGCAGGACAGGCGAGATCTTCCGCGACTACGTCGGCGAACTCAGCGGAACGCGATTCGGCGAGGCGATGTGCGACCCGGGCGACGTCGACGGCGACAGCCATCCGGACCTCATCGTCAGCGCGAGGGACTTCGACTCGGGCGGCCCGAACACCGGCCGGGTCTACGCGTTCTCGGGCTTCGACGGCTCGATCCTGTGGACCACGGACGGCGTCGAGGCCACCGGCACCCTCGGCTCGGCGCTCGCTGCCGTCGCCGACTTCGACGGCGATGGAGCGGCCGACGTCGTCGCCGGGCAGCCGGGCTACGGCGTCGGGCTCGCCGGTCGTGGCCGGGTCGTGCTGCTCAGCGGTCGGACCGGCGCCGTGCTCGGCAACGCCGATGGTCCGGTTGCCTACAGCAGCGTCGGCACCGCCTTCGCTGCGCGCGCTGGATCGATCTACGTGAGCGACGTGCTCGGCCGGGTCTACAGCGTCGGCGCCCCAGCGCTCGGCATCTTGCCCCTGACCCTCGCCTACGACCGTCCGGCGGGTGCCGATGGCACCGCCCAGATGGCGTTCGTCACCGCCCCCGGCGGGGCTCAGCGACTCCTCATCGGTCGCCCCAGGGTCGACTCGAACGGGCTCGCCAACAACGGTCGCGTCGAGCTGTTCCAGGGGCTGACCTCGGTGCTGTCGATCGACGGCACGTTCGCTCAGGCGCAGCTCGGCATCCACGTCGCCTGCGGTCGTGACATCGACGGCGATGGCGATGAGGATCTCGTGTTCGCGGGCTACTCCGGCGGCCCTTTCGTACCCGATCCGGTGACCGTCATGCGTCAGGACGGCACCGTCGTCGAGACCGTGACGATGGCCTCGGCCAACCGCGCGATCCTGCTGTCGATCGGCGACACCTCCGGCGACGGCCGCGGTGAGTGGCTGCAGGCGATCGTCAGTGGCGTGCACGGGCTCTCCGAGTGTCAGATGTTCTGCCGCGGGCTCGACGAACCGGTCGTCAGCCAGCCCGGGGGCGGCACGACCGTCGACTACACGTTCGATCTCACGCCGCTGCGCGCCGGGGCGATCTACTGGACGCTGTTCTCGCTCTCGGGCAGCGACCCCGGCCTGGTGATCGATCCGTCATGGCCGCGGCTGCCGCTCAACATCGACGGCATGACCAATCTGTTCTTCATCCAGGCCAATGGTCCGGTGCTACCCGGCACGATCGGCAACCTGGATGCCGCGGGCACGGGCTCGTGCGCGGTCGCGCTGCCGACGAACCTCGCGCCGCTGGCATCGGGTTGGCAGCTGTCGGCCGTGACGGTGGCGTTCGGGCCGGGCGGCTGGCCGCCGGTCGCGGTGACCAATCCGCGCAAGGTGACGCTACCCTGATCATCGGCTGCTGCCTCGCAGAACGACCGCAGCGCTGTCATCGTGCCACCGGGCCAGCGCGCTGAGCGGAGGTGTGGCGGAGCTCGAACTCAGCGCCGGCCGACCGTCGCGCGCACGTAATTCGTGGTCACGAAGCCGCCGATGTTCGCCGTCGGATCGAGCGCGAATCCCTGCACGAAGAACGCGCTGCCGACCAGGAACGGGTTGTTGGGGATGACGACCGTGACCCGCGCCACGCCGTTCGTCGGCTGCGAGCTCGTGATCGCATCACGACTGACCTGCAGCAGACACCCGGGCATGCCGTAGCCCGACAGGTCGTACGGCAGGGTCGTGCCACCGTCCACGCGGTCGCTCCAGCCGAAGGCGAAGAACGTGTGCAGCGCGACCGGGGCGGCCTCGAGCGTCGAGGTGGTCCCCATCGTCGGCCCGAGCGTCGCCGCCGGCACCGACAGCACCGGCGTCGCCGTCGATCCCGGACAGCTCGCGCCTGAGGAGGTGAAGGAGCCGGCAACCGGATGGCCATAGGTGTGGACGTCGGAGTGCCAGGATCCCGGTTGCGCATCCATGCCGCCGTGCATGGTCGAACGCCGAAGCTGAACGTCGTAGACCAGCACGTGGTCGATGCGGGCGATCGCGGTCGTGGCGTGATGTTGCTGCAGCCAGGTCGCGCCGTCCCATTCCCAGGTCTCGTTGCCGCCCGGTTCGCCGCCATGGATGACGCAGACGCCTTGGTTCATGTCGAAGGCCATCTCGTGGTCGGCGCGCGCCGTCGGCGCGTTGGCCGGATAGCGCTGCTGCCACGCCACCCCGTCCCACTCCCAGGTGTCCTGGTAGTAGGCGACGTCCCGGCCGCCGAACAGCACGGCCCGGCCGCGCAAGCCGTCGAAGGCGATGGCATGCCGGAAGCGAGGCGCGGGGCCATTCGCGGCCACCTGCCCCCAGTCGGTGCCGTTCCATACCCAGGTATCGCCGAAGACGCCGCCGGCGCGACCGCCGAACATCATCGTGTCACCGGAGACCGGGTCGTGCGACATGGCATGATCGAACCGCGCCGGCGGGATGTTCTGCGGCAGGCACCTGGTCCAGTTCACGCCATCGAAGGTCCAGGTGTCGTCGAGAGCCAGTGGACCGAAGATCGAGGGTGCGCCACCGAAGAGGACGACGCAGGAACGCGCGAGATCGAACACCATCGCGTGTCGGCCACGCGGCGGCGGTGAAGTTGCGGGCGCGGCCAGTGTCCAGGCTCGACCGTCGAACTCCCACGTCGACGCCTGCACGTTGAAGCTGGGATCGACGCCGCCGAACAGGACCATGCGCAGTCGTTGCAGGTCGTAGACGCCGCTGTGATAGGCCCGCGTCGGCGCCGCCCCCTGCGTCGGCACGAGCTGCCATGATCCCTGCGCCGGAAGACTCCGAAGAGAGAACGAGAACAGCGCCACCGTCGCCGTGCTCGACCAGAACCTCGTCTTGACCACTCGACCTCCTCGGATCAGTTCGGATCCGCGGCGGCGTTTGCTGCCGGATGCGGCAGCGCCGCCACCGGGCCGATCGGAACGCCCTGCGTCATGCTTGAGGGAAAGCGACGCGTTGACCCCGATCGCCGAACGGCCGAACGGGAGCCGTGACGGCGGCAACGGGTGATCCCGTACTGGCTTTCCAGCAGCGCCCGTTGCCGTGTTCTTGGTCGCCGGTTCGACGCGGCGTCGAGCAACGAGCCTTGGCCGGAGAAGGCATGCCCGGGGGTCACGGCCACTGCCGGCACGCCGTCGCCGGCGACGGCGCGAACGGCTCGGCGGCGCCGGCTTCCATGTCCATCCCGCTGCCGGCATCATGACGACGACCAGACCGAGACCGAATGCACGAACCCAGACCGTCGCCATCGGGCACCGATGACATCCGAGCACCGAAGCAGCTCGATGCTCCCGGGGCCGACCACGCGCGCGAGGTCTTCGTCAGCTACAGTCACAAGAACAAGGCCTGGATCGAGCAGCTCGGCCTCGAGAAGGACCCGCAGACCTTCCGCACGCGCTGTCGCTACTGGATCGACTCGAAGCGGCTGCGAACCGGCGACCGCTGGACCGACGAGGTCGACGAGGCGATCGCTCGGGCCGATGCCGCCGTGCTCGTCGTCAGCTCGGAGTTCGCGCGGTCCAAGCCGATCATCGAGAAGGAGCTGCCGGCGCTCGGCGCCCGACATCGTTCCGGATTGCGGCTGGTATGCGTGCCGATCGGACGACTCACCAAGAAGGACAGGGCGATCGTCGGCACGGCGCTCGGCATCGCCGAGCTCGACGAGCTGCTCGCGGTGCAGCCGTGGCAGCTGCCGTTGCCGAAGCGGCCGGGCACCGGACGGCGTTCCGACCTCGGCTTCGAGGATCTCGTCGAGAACATCCGCCACCGCATCGGCGAATCGATCGACTCGCCGGAGATCGCGATGCTGCGGCCGGTGCTGCAGCGACGGCATCTGAAGCTCGAACGCCCGCTCGGCTCGGGACCGAGCACACGGACGCTGATCGTGCGCGACACCCACCTCGATCGGCTGGCCGCCATCAAGTACGTGCGGCGCCAGGATCTCACCGAGGTGTTCGACGCCTCGGTGCGCAAGGTCTCACGCGTCGGCGAACACCCGAACTTCGTCTCGATCTACGGCGCCTGGCTCGACGCCGAGCCCCATTGCTACATCGAGCAGTACGTCGAGGGCGGCTCGCTGCGCGACCATCTCGACAAGGCCGGGCGAGGACTACCGATCGACTTCGCCCAGCATGTTCTCCGCGCCGTCGGCGAAGCGATCCACTATGCCAACGGCCGCGGCCTCCCCAATCTGAACATCAAGCCGCAGAACATCCTGCTCGATGGCCCCGACGGTCCGCATCGACGCGTCCTGCTCTGCACCACCAACTACGACGTCAACATGCTCTCGCATGCGAGCGGACACGAGTTGATGGGGTCGGGTCTGGCCTACCTGCCGCCGGAGTCCTTCGCCGCGAGCCTGACACAATCGCCCCACCCCGAGCGGGTCGCGCAGTACCGGCTCGGGGTCGTCGGCCTCGAGATGCTCGTCGGTGCGCACCGCTTCGCCGACCTCTGGCGCCACCACGGCGCCCGCGGCGGCGACGGCCCGAGCGTGCGTTGGCCGGCGGTGCAGAGGCTGCGCGCAGATTGCCCGGATCTGCTGGCGCACCACATCGATCGGATGGTCGAGGTCGAAGCCCACCGGCGCTTCGACAGCATCCCCGATGCGCTGCGCGGGTGTTCCCGACTCAATGTCGCGATCGAGCTCGCCAAGGACAGCTACCGCCGCATCACGCGATCCGGCGCCGGCAACCAGCGGTTCTTCCGCACCTTCTACCGTCGCTTCCTCGACAGCTGCCCCGAGGCCGAGCGGATGTTCGCCGAACGCGGCTTCCCGGCGCGCGCCGTCCTGCAAGGCGAAGGCCCGGCTGATCCGCAGACGCTCGGCAGATGGCACCAGCAGTTCGTCATGCTGCAGGAGGCCGTGCTGCTGCTGCTGGCCTATGCATCGTTGGGCGAGACCCAGGAGCCGACCATCCTCAGCCGCATCGCCGACACCCACGCGGCGTTCCCGCCCGACCACTACCGCACCTTCCGCGACGCCCTGGTCGCGACCGTGCTGGAGATCGAAGACGAGAGACATCACGCCGGGCTGGCGAGCGCCTGGGAACAGACCCTGCAGCCCGGCCTCGACTACCTCGCCGATTCCGCCAGACGAAGACGTTGACGGCTGCAACGGTGCCGACCCGACGAGAACGCCCCGCGCCTGCCGCGACCGAGTCGCAAGGGTCCGGCTGTCGCAACTGTGGCCATCCGGTCGCGGCGAGCTACTGCCCGCAGTGCGGTCAACCGACCGCAATGGGCCGCCTGCGTACCCGACAGATCCTCGCCGACGTCCTCGACAACCTGTTCAACCTCGAGTCACGACTCGGCCGCACGATCGTGGGCCTGACCCAGAACCCCGGCCGCGTCGCCCGCGACTACGTCGACGGCCAACGCATCCGTTTCGTCAGTCCGTTTCGCTACTGCCTCGCCACACTGGCCCTGTTCTTCCTGATCGCGACCTTGCTCGGCCAGGCCCCGCTCGATGCCACCGGCATCAAGATCTCGACCTCGTCCACCCCCGGATCGGCGACGACGGGATGGACCGCCGGCGCCGTGCGCGACATCCTCGGTCGCCATCTGATGACCATCTTCCTGAGCTCGATGCCGGTGCTCGGCCTCGTCCTCAGGCTGCTGTTCCGGCGCAGCGGTCGCAACTACGCCGAGACGATGGCCTTCGTCTTCTTCACGGTCGGACACGCCTTCCTGCTGTCGCTGCTGCTGCTGCCGCTGTCGACGATCTGGAGCGACGCCCGCGATCTGCGTCTGCTGCTCGTGTTCGGCTTGCTGGCCTACGGCGCCCGCACCTTCTTCGCCAGCGGCGCATTCGCCGCCGCCGCCAAGGTGTTGCTCGGCTACGTGGCCTACGGCCTGGCCATGATCGCGATCGGCCTGATCGCGGTGCTGCTGGCGATGCTGCTGACGAATCCGAGCTGACCGGGCCGCCGCCGAGGCGGCCGCCGAGCCTGCCCGGGCCGCCCACCCGGCGCCGCCGTTCCACGAAACCCTGCCACCGCGACCATCGGCTCGCTACCATGCTTCGCCCGAACGCTGGGCACGCCGGCGCTGGCGCCTGCGGGCCCGCCCCCCGACACTGCCCGCCCCACCCAAACCGCACCGCCGCCTGGCCGCCACGCCCGTGACCGATCCCAGCCTGATCCGCAACTTCAGCATCATCGCCCACGTCGACCACGGCAAGTCGACGCTCGCCGACCGCCTGCTCGAGCTGACCATGACCGTGCAGAAGCGGCAGATGAAGGAGCAGCTGCTCGACGACATGGAGCTCGAGCGCGAACGCGGCATCACCATCAAGGCCCGCGCCGTGGCGATGGACTACCTCGCCAAGGACGGCAAGACCTACCACATCAACCTGATCGACACGCCCGGTCACGTCGACTTCAACTACGAGGTGCTGAAGTCGCTGCAGGCCTGCGAGGGTGCCCTGTTGCTGGTCGACAGCTCGCAGGGCGTCGAGGCGCAGACGGTGGTCAACGCGCATCTCGCCGAACAGGCCAAGCTGACCGTGCTGCCCGTGCTCAACAAGATGGACCTGCCGCACGCCCGGCCCGATCAGGTCGCGACCGAGATCGAGGACGCCATCTGCATCCCGGCCGAGGACGCGATCGCGGTCTCGGCCAAGACCGGCCAGAACTGCGATCTCGTGCTCGAGGCCATCATCGAGAAGATCCCGCCGCCGAGCGGCGATCAGAACGGCAAGCTGCAGGCGCTGATCTTCGACGCCGTCTACAACGACTACCGCGGCGTCGTCGTCTACGTCCGGGTGTTCCACGGTACGATCAAGAAGGGCGACATGATCCGCATGCTCGGCACCGTGATCGACCACGAGGTGCTCGAGGTCGGTCAGCTGCGGCCGGCGATGACCGCGACGCCCGCGCTGCATGCCGGCGAGGTCGGCTACGTCATCGCCAACATCAAGGAGCTGCAGGACGTCGTCATCGGCGACACCATCACGCATCAGGACCAGCGCCTGCGCAGCGGGCCGCTGCCCGGTTTCCGCGAGCCGAAGCCGATGGTCTACTGCGGCTTCTACCCGACGGTGCCGAGCGACTACGAGAACCTGCGCAAGTCGCTCGAGAAGCTGCGCCTCAACGACAGCTCGTTCACCTACGAACCGGAGACCAGCGACGCCCTTGGCTTCGGCTTCCGCTGCGGCTTCCTCGGCCTGCTGCACATGGAGATCATCCAGCAGCGGCTCGAACGCGAGGAGGACATGGACCTGGTGCAGACGGCGCCGACGGTGCACTACCGGGTCAAGAAGACCGACGGCACGCTGGTCGAGATCCACTCGCCGAGCGACGTGCCCGACGGCACCTTCATCGACGAGTACCTGGAGCCGATCGCGGCCGTCAACGTGGTCGTGCCGTCGACCTACATCGGCGCCATCATGAAGCTCTGCACCGACCGCCGCGGCCAGTACGTCAAGACCGACTACTACGGCAAGGAACGGGTGATGATCAGCTTCCGCATGCCGTTCGCCGAGATCATCTACGACTTCCACGATCACCTGAAGTCGTCGACGCGCGGCTACGGCACGATGGACTACGAGATCGACGGCTTCGAGGCGAGCAACCTGGTCAAGGTGCGCATCCTGATCAGCGGCGACGAGGTCGACGCGCTGTCGTTCCTGTGCCACCGCGACGACGCCGAGAGCCGCGGCCGCAAGATCCTGAAGCAGCTGCGCAAGGACATCCCGCGGCACCAGTTCGAGGTCGCGCTGCAGGCCGCGATCGGCGGCAAGTTCATCGCCCGCGAGAACATCGCGCCGATGCGCAAGGACGTGACCGCGAAGTGCTACGGCGGCGACATCACCCGCAAGCGCAAGCTGCTCGAGAAGCAGAAGAAGGGCAAGAAGCGCATGCGGCAGATCGGCAACGTCGAGGTGCCGCAGAAGGCGTTCCTGTCGGTGCTGCGCACCGGCGACGAGGACTGAGGTGTCGAGGCCGACAACTCGACCCCGACCGGGTACGAAACCCTGCCCCTGACGGCGGCGCCCGGCTACCATGCCGCACCGCCGCGGCGACTCGCAATGGGCCGCGTGCGGACGATGAGAACCGAACGATGACGAAGACCAAGAAGATCCCGTTGATGGGGCCGATCCGCGTCAACCTCGAGGCCTTCGGCGTCGCCATTCTCGCCGCCGTGCTGTTGAAGTGGTTCTGCATCGAGGCCTACCAGATCCCGACCTCGTCGATGCAGCCGACCCTGATGGGCGATCAGAGCTCGAAGGTCTTCGATCGCATCCTGGTCGACAAGCTGCTGCAGACGTTCCGCGACCCCCAGCGCTGGGACATCACGGTCTTCCGCTACCCGCTGCAGAAGAACCAGAACTACGTCAAGCGCATCGTCGGCATGCCGAACGACCACCTTCACATCGCCGCCGGCAACATCTACCAGGTCCGGGAACAGGACGGCAAGCTGACCTACGAGATCGAGCGCAAGCCCGACGATCTGCAGGAGGCGCTGTGGAAGGAGGTCTACCCGGCGCGCCGCCTGGTCCTCGGCGAGGGCACGGCGCTGGGTGCGAGCTGGAACGGCTCGAGCAGCAGCATCACCGAGGACGCCGACGGCTTCGCCATGGAGCTCTCGAGCAGCACGCGCAGGCTCTACTTCCGCGACACCTCGGGCAAGGGCCTGACCAACCTCGACTGGGACGGCTATCCGACCGCGGTCGCCATCGAGATCCAGAAGAACCACTTCCTGACCCAGCCGCCCGAGATCGTGCCCGACGCCAGGCTGGCCGCGACCCTGATCCCGAACGGCAAGCTCGCCGAGGTGGCGTTCGAGATCGTCGTCAACCGACCGGGCCTGGACAAGCTGACCTTCGCCCTGCAGGTCGAAGGCGGCAAGGGCAAGCTGCAGGTGACGGCCGGCGCGGCGGTCGCCGCCGAGTCGCCCCCGTTCGACGTCGAGCTGACCCAGGGCAGGGCCACCCGATTGCGCTTCGCCCATGTCGACGACCGGCTCATAGCCTGGGTCGACGGCACCGAGGTCCAACGCCTCGACACCGCGACCTGGCACTGCCGCGCGGGCTGTGTCTCGACGAAGTCCGACAGCGGCTTCGAGTTCGCCCCGGGCCAGATCGTCACGCCGCAGATCGTCTGCAAGGGCAGCGGGTCGCTGCGCATCGACGACGTCGTCCTCGAGCGCGACCTGCACTACACGCGATACGACGCCCCCGAGATCATCGAAGTCCCGGAAGGGCACTACTACATGATGGGCGACAACACGCTGCAGTCGATCGACTCGCGCGGCTGGACGGCGATCACCGTCGGCGTCACCGACGACAACCGGATCGTGGCGCCGCCACCGCCCGGCGGCGCGCCGGGTGTTCGCCCGGTGCGCGGCAACAAGCGGGCGATGTCGCTGGCGAACGCGCCCGACCGCGACGAGACGCCGATCCCGATCCCGAGCCACAAGGCGATCGTCATGATCGACGAGTACGGCGAGATCCTGCGCCTGCAGGGCGAGGCCGGCGACAACTGGGGCGCCGGCGGCAAGGTCGTGTTCAGGGGCGAGGACGGCACCGAATGGGAGGCCCCGGACACGACCAACACCAAGGGCGTGTCGTTCGTGCCGCGCAGCGACATCCAGGGTCGCGGGCTGATGGTCTTCTACCCCGTCATCCCGTTCTCGTGGCTGCTCGGCAACAACTGGCCGAACCGTTTCGGCTTCGTGCGATGACGGCCGCCGACGAGATCCTGCGCACCGAGGGACTCGTCAAGGCCTATCGCGGTCGCCGGGTGGTCGACCAGGTCAACATCATCGTCAACGCCGGCGAGATCATCGGCCTGCTCGGACCCAACGGCGCCGGCAAGACGACGACGTTCCGCATGGTCGTCGGCATGGTCACGCCCGACGCCGGCCGCGTGATGCTGGGCGGCAGGGACGTCACCAGGCAGCCGATGTATCGCCGCGCCCGCTCCGGACTCGGCTACCTGTCGCAGCAGGAGTCGGTGTTCCGCCGCATGTCCGCGCTCGACAACGTGCGCTGCGTGCTCGAGGCCCGCGGCGTCCGCCGGCGGGATCGCGACGAGCGCGCCCGCGAACTGCTGCAGGACTTCCAGCTCATGCACGTCGCCGGCTCGATCGCCGAGACCATGTCCGGCGGCGAGAAGCGCCGCCTCGAGATCGCGCGCGCGCTGGCCACCGAGCCGCGGCTGTTGCTGCTCGACGAGCCGTTCGCCGGCGTCGACCCGATCACGGTCGAGGAGATCCAGCACATCCTGGCCGCGCTGGCACGATCGGGCATCGCGATCCTGATCACCGAGCACAACGTGCTGGCGACGCTGCGCATCACGCACCGCGCCTACATCATCAATCAGGGCGCCGTGATCGCCGAAGGCGACTCCCAGGCCATCGTCGCCGACGAGCAGGTGCGCCGGGTCTACCTCGGGGCGAGCTTCGGCGAAGGCATCACCGAAGAGGAAGAACGCGGCCTCGAACTCGACTGAGAGGCCGCCGCGCCCGACGTGCGCACGCCCGGGGGAGACGCGTCACGCGGCCGGTACAAGGAGCGAGCCGGGAAGACCCGGCTCACTCCCGCGGGGGATGCCCCGCTGCGGCAAAGGAAGTTGCTCGTCCTCCGGCCCGCTCAGGCTCGATGCGGGCCGATGCCGGCCGGAGCGTGGCTCCGGCTCTCCGAATGCGGTGCGTTACTGCAGCAGCTGCAGGGCGGCCTGCGGCTGCTGGTTGGCCTGCGACAAGATCGAGATCGAAGCCTGCTGCAGGATGCTGTTGCGCGTCAGCTGGGCCGTCTCGAAGGCGACGTCGACATCGCGGATGCGGCTCTCGGCGGCCGACAGCGATTCGGCGGCGACGCCGAGGTTGGCGATCGTCGACTGCAACCGGTTCTGCAGCGAGCCGAACTTGCCGCGCAGCTGCGACACCGAGTTGATGGCGCCGTCGATCTGCGCGATGGCATAGCTGGTGTCGCCGTTCGAGCCGATGTCCACCGAGGCGAGACCGAGACTGGTGGACAACGCCGGGGTCAGTGTGACGTTGAGCGAGTCGATCGACGCGGTGGTGTTGATACCGACCTGGAACGTCACCGTCGTCGACGATCCGTCCAGCAGCTTGATGCCGTTGAACTCGGTCGACTTCGCGATGCGATTGATCTCGTTGACGAGACTGTCGAACTCCTCCTTGATCGTGTTCTTGTCGGCGGTCGACGATGAGCCGTTGGCCGACTGGATCGAGAGCTCGCGCAATCGAACGAGGATGTTGCTGACCTCGTTCAGCGCGCCCTCACCGACCTGAACCAGCGAGATGCCGTCGTTGGCATTGCGGGACGCCTGATTCAGCGACCTCACCTGCGAACGCAGCCGTTCACTGATTGCGAGACCCGCGGCATCGTCTGCAGCGGTCGAGATGCGGAGACCCGTCGACAACCGTTGGAAGTTCCGGGCCAGCCGGCCGGTCACGATGGACGTGTTCCTCTGGGCGTTGATCGACGCGATGTTGGTGTTGACTCGAAGTCCCATGACTCTTCCTTTGCCTGTCTGTGATTCGCCGTCCGAAGGGCGTCGGCTTCGATCCCGACTCCCACAGCGATGATCGGCCCCTTGTCATCGGGCTTGAGTGACAACCTGCGGATTCCTCACCTGACGACGGCTCGCACGGTCCCATGGCATGCGGCGGATGGCCGCGGAAACGGGCCGCTCGACGCGCGCGTCAGGATCGGCAAACGTCGATGCCATGGCGACATCGAGCGGGCCCGGAGCTCGGCGCGCGGCCGGCGGCTCAGCTCGACCGCGTGCCGCTCGCGGGCTCTTCCTGATCGGCCCGCGGGGAGTGATGCAGCTGGGCATCCTCGGCGCTGATCAGGTGCGCGGCGTGCAGGTCGTGCAGCGCGGCCCTGGTCGTCTGCATGCCGATGCCGCGATAGCGGCTCATGATGGCGAGCAGATCCTGGAACTGACCCTTGCGGATGGTCGAACGTACCACCGGGCTGGCGATCAGCACCTCGACCACGGCGACGCGCCCGGGCCGGTGCGCGCGCGGCAGCAGGTACTGCGCCGTGACGCCGCGCAGCACACGGGACATCCTGGTCCGCAACCGCGCGCGACGCTCGGGCTGAACGCCGATCACCAGCTCGCTGAGCGCGCCGACGACCGAACCGGATTCGACCCCGCACAGGACGAGACACCCGGCCTCGGCCGCCGTCACGGCCGCGTCGAGCACCGCCTCGCCCTGCAGCTCGCTGACGACGATGGTGTCGGCCCCCGTGGCCATCGCCTGGCGGATGCCCTCGGCCGCCCCGGCCACGTGCCGGCCGACCTCCTGCTGGTGCACGAGGGCTTTGGACGTGCCGTGCACGAACTCGATCGAGTCCTCGATCGTCACGATGTGGCGTCCCTCGTCCTCGCCCAGCATCTTGACGAGCGCGGCGAGGGTCGTCGATCGACCCGAACCGAAGAAGCCGGCGACGAGCACCAGACCTGACCGATGCTGGACCAGGCCGCCCACCTGCTCGGGCAGATCCAGCTTCTGCAGCGACGGCACGGAGTCGGGCAACGATCGGAACGTGATCGCGCGCTGGCGGGCACAATCGGCGACGCTGACGCGGTAGCGGCTGCCGTCCCGCCCCATGTAGAGGACCTCGACCTGGCCACGCGCGGCGAGCGTCTGGCGATGGTCGGCGAACAGGAGATCGCGCACGAACTCGTCGACCTCCGCGGCCGTGATGCGCTGGGCATCGAGCTCGACCAGCCGGCGCTGAACGCGGACGCACGGCGGCCGGCCGGCCACGAGGTGCATCGTCATGGCACCGATGCGGTGCATCGCCGACAGACTGGCTTCGAATCGTGTGTGCTCCATGTCAGTTCTCCGACGTCGCGAGGCCTCGCGTCCGCTCCAGCAACCACGCCTTCTCGTCGGCCCGAGCGAACGCGTCCTCGAGCCTGACCGCGCCCGAGGTGACGAGCTCGAGCATGCTGTGATCGAGCGAATGGCCGCAGCTGCCGCCGCTCATCCGCATCATCAGCGAGATGTTGCCGAGCTCGCCGCCGCGCAACGCGTCGCGAACGGGATCATCGGGGAGCAGCAGCTCGGTCGCGGTGACCGCCTCGGTGCCGTCGCTGTGCGGCAAGCTGTGGCGGACCAGCAGCGCACGCAGCACGTTGGCCAGCGACGCGCGGACGCGCGGCACGTCGTAGACCGCGTAGAAGTCCAGGATGCGGGAGATCGCCGCGATCACGCTGGTCGCGCCGATGTAGCCGATGACCAGTCGCCCGTCTTCGGCCGCGCGCAGCGCCACCTCGAAGGTCGCCACCTCGCCGACGTCGGCGATGACGAGCACGTCGGGATCCTCCGTGACCGCGCTGCGCACGGCGTGCGCGCGACTTGCGGCATCCTTGCCGAGCCGACGTCGCCCGAGCAGCGCCGGTGTCTCGGGCAGGACCAGCTCCTCGTCGTCGACGACGATGACATGCGTGCCCGGATCGGTCGCGCTCGCCACGGTCAGCGCCGTCAGCACCTCGGCCCGGCGGGTGCCGCACTCACCGGCAACGAGGATGAGGCCCCGACCCTCGGTCACGAGTTCGATCAGCCGTTCGGGCAGACCGATCGTGCAGTTGTCGATCTCATCGGCGACGAAGGTGAGCGAGACCGCGACTCCTTCGAAGTGCCGGAAGGCCCTGGCCGTCCCGCGGCCGTGCCTGGCATGACGCCACGCCCGGGTGACGCACTTGCGCTCGGCGGCCTCCTCGAGCACCTGAGCGCCGAGGACCTCCCGTGCGAAGTCCCAGACCTCGGGCCCCGAAACGACAGCGTCGGTGAGGTCGCGCCATTTGCCTGCGACCCGGATCCGGACCTTGCGGCCCTCACTGACGATCATCTCCGATGCACCGTTGGCCTGCGCCGACTGCAGCAGCGATTCGCTCATGGCATCTGCAGGTGCGGACTTCAGCGCGCGTTCCGCGCTTCGGGCCTGCTGTAGCTCGAGGACCCGCTTCAACGCCTCGGCATCGACCGCCCCCTGTTCGACCAGGATCTGGCCGATGGGGCGAACCGAGCCCGTCAATGCCTGCAGCGAAAGGCATCGTTCGAGATCCGCTTCGCTGATGAGTCCACTCTCGAGCAGAATGCTCCCGAGTCGCGTGTCTTCCATTCAGTTCCTTGCCTGTTACGCCCTGCCCATCGGACAGTCGACTTCCCGGGCTTGAGGTCATCGGCGGCCCAGGTGCCGCTTTGAAGACCCCCCGGCTCAGCGCAACCGCTCGATTGCGGCCGCGGCGAGTTCGGCAGCGAGCCGGTTGGGAACGAGCCTGCTCTGGGCAGCGACCTGGCGCCACAAGACACGGGCTCGGTCGCGCTCGCCGGCAGCCTCTGCCCGGGTCGCCAGGTCGAAGTTGCCGAGCAGAGGATCGCCCAGGTCGAAGTACTCCGGCCGCATTCCCTCGGGCAGCTGGATCGCATCGCGCCCGCCGAGCCGCAGCGAGGCAAGCCGATGGGCCTCACGATCTTCGAGGGCCACTGCGGCGAGCAGTCCGATCCACTGCGGGCCCGGATCGGGGCTCGAAGCACCGCCGCGAACCAGGGCAGCGAGCACACGCCGGCGCTCGTCCCCGTCGAGATCGCCGTCGGCCAGCTGACGGACCGCCTCGGTCAATCCGGGTTCGGCGAATCGGTCCCAGGCGGCAACGGCCAGGACGATGCTCAACAGCAGCCCGAAGGCCGCCAACGGCCAAGTGACGACCCGTTCTCGGGGCGATCGTTCCAAGGGCTGGCCTGCCATGTGACGAACAATGTCGGCCGTGTCGGGTCGCCGTCAATGTCAGTTCCGTGAGCCCTCATTGGGCGCAGGCTTCCGAGATGAAAAAAACGTGCTATGATCGCCGTTTTGCCACAATCCCCCGGCTGCAAACCCCACTTCGGCGCCTTGGCATCGCTGCATACCGCGTCGGAGAAACAGCTTGCGTCGTCGCCTCCGCCGCCCGGAACCTGATCGCAGCCAACCAGACCCCAATGGCACCCAAAGTCCTACCCAAGTCCAAGAGCAGGCCCAAGGCCGCCACCACCAAGAAGGCTGCGACCAAGTCTGCCGACCGCAAGGCCGCCAGTCGCAAGGCCCCGAAATCGACCGCCCGCAAGTCGGCCGCTCCTGCCACGCCGACCCGATCCAGCAAGCCGGTGGCCCTGAAGGCCAAGCAGGCCCCGGTGTTCGTGCCGCGGGCGATGGCGCCCATCGACGATGACGACGACCTGCTGGCCCATGGCGGTGGCGGCGGCGGTTTCGGTCGCTGTGGTGGCCGCCCGCTGTCCAGCCAGCTCGAGCAGAGCCTCTGCAACTGGCTCGGCATGGCCGGCATCGTGCACAGCCATTCGCCGCGCCACTACGAAGTCCGCTACGAGCAGGAGGGCAGGGTCGCCGCCTACGCCCCGCAGATCGTGCTGCGCGGCCGCGGCCGCGAGGGCAAGAGCGTGGTCATCGAGGCCGTCGAGGACCCCAATTCGCCGATCCTGCGCAAGATCATCGCCTTCCGCGGCCAGTACGGTCAGGAGTTCTACGTGATCGTGGTCGCCACCGACGAGATCCTCGACGAACTGCCGCTCGCGGCCTACGACGAGTCCTGCTCGACGACCAACGTCAACACGCTGATCGCCCGCCTGGCTGAGTAGTCCGCCGCGATCGGCGGCACGGCTTCCAGGGCGATCGGTGCGCGCACACGACGAGCGCCTTCGTGGGCAGTCCGGGGTAGAAGCGAGCCCGTGGTAGGGGTATGGTGCCTGCCCCGTTTTCCGCTCTACCACCAGCTCCAGGCCCTGATTTTGACGCAAGACCTCGTCCATCTCGCGCGTTCCCTCAAACTCGATGAACTGGAGGCCGAGTGGGCCAAGGCAGCCGAGTCGCCCGACGCCGCCAGGGCCGACGATTACGCCGCCGCGATCGATCACCTCTGTGATCACGACATGACGAGCAAGGCACTGAGCCTCGCGAGCACGATGATCGAAGCCCTGGCCGGCGCCGGAGCGAACCAGGCAGCCATGGAACTCGGCTTCCGCGTCGTGCGCCGCAACGCGCACTACGAGGCGTTGACGAGGCTCATCGGCGACCTGATCAAGGGGCACTACGGCGACGAGTCATGGTACGCCGTGCTGGAGTCACGCGCCGGCCTCAGCTCCGGCTCGACGGCGCCGGCCATCGTCGAGTTCGATCGCCTGCGCCGCTACACCAAGGGCCACGTCGTCTACCACGCCGCCGGCTGGGGCGAGGGCCAGGTCGAGGAGTTCGACGCCGCGAATCAGGAGATCACGGTTCATTTCGCCACCGGTCGCCGCTCCGCGTTCCCGCTCGAGACCCTGCTGACCAGCTTCAAGCCGCTCGATGCGACCGATCTGCGCGCCATGAAGCTGCAGCAGATGGAGCAGCTGCGCGACGAGGCCAAGAACGAACCGACGATGCTGATCCGCCGCGCCGCGGCGCTGTATCGCGGCACCATCACCAGTCAGCAGGTGAAGAACGAACTCGCCGGCTCGATCATCGCCGACAAGTCGTGGGCGACCTATTGGAAGCGGGCGCGCTCGGCCGCGACCAAGGATCCGTGGCTCAAGGTCGAGGGCTCGACGACGCGGCCGGTGTTCGTGCTCCGCACCAAGCCGGTCGGGGTGGTCGAGGAGGCCACGGCGGCCCTGCACCATCAGAACGATCTCGGCCAGCGCATCGGTGTGCTGCGCGAGTACCTCGCCCGCGGCCAGGACACCGAGGTCCGCACCCAGATCCTCGACCTGGCGTTGAAGGTCGTCGAACAGGCCATGGCCGAGGACCAGGCGACCCACGCCCACATCCTCGACGGCCTCCTGTTCCTCGAAGAACACGGACGCCAGGCCTCGATCCCGGCCGCACAGGAGGTCCGCGCGCTGCTGCAACGCGAGGATGGCTCGCTCGATCCCGACGCCATCGACCGCCTCGCGACGCAGGAGTCGCGCGAGCACTGCGTGGCGCTGCTCCCGGCCGCGCTCGGCGAGAACTGGGTCGAACAGTGCGCGGCGAACTGGACCGGCTGGCCCAACTCGGTCGCGGAGGTGCTCGTCGACCAGATCGTCGCCAACGGCCAGGCCCTGCAGCTGCTGCCGGCCTGGACGCGCATCGCGCCGTATCCGCGCCGCTACCCGCTCCACCTCTACCTGCTCGGTCGTCTCTATGCCGAAGGCGCCTTCGGCGACGACCCTGACCGCCCCGACCCGGTCACCGTCGGTCGCGTGCTGCTCCACCTCGGCCGCATCCTCAACGAAGACCGCAAGAAGAACCTGCTGCACAGCCGTCTGCTCAGTCGCCTGACGAGCCTGCTCTGCGGCAAGCGCGGCCTGCTTCACCTCGCCCTCGACGGCATCAGCCGCGAGGACATCGCCCACTATCACGGCATCCTCCGCCGCGCCGGCGAGGACTTCTCGCCCGAGATCTCCGACACCGTCGACCGCGTGATCCTCAGCACCTATCCGGACATCATCGCCGAGCCGGAGATCCCGTTCTGGGAGAAGGAGAACATCTTCACCACGGCCGATGGCCTGCGTCGCATCAAGGAGGAATACCGCATCCTGGTCGACGAGAAGATCCCCACCAACAGCAAGGCCATCGGCGCCGCGGCATCGCTCGGTGACCTGAGCGAGAACAGCGAGTGGGAATCGGCGATGGAAGAGCAGCGCAACCTCACCTCGCGGGCCCAGGAGATGGACCGCGACATCCGCAGCGCCCGCCTGATCGAGGACCAGGACATCCCCGAAGGCATCGTCACGCCGGGCACCGAGGTGACGATCGCCAACGACAGCGACGGCGCGGTCAAGACCTACCGCGTGCTCGGCCCGTGGGACTCGACGGACGACGTCACCGTGAACTACAAGGCCCCCGTCGCGCAGAGCCTGCTCGGCAAGTCGGTCGGCGACACCGCCGAGATCCCGACGGCGAGCGGCCCGGCCATGATCACGATCCAGGCCATCGAGCGCATCGTCTGAAAGCGGACGGCGGACGCCCCGCGTTGAATCAAGCCAAGTGCCGAACAGCGACTTCTGCATCGATCTCGGCTCTGGCCAACGCATCGTCGGCGAACAGCTCGCCGGCGCGTCCCCCGGCTACCTCTTCCTGCACGGGCTGGGCTCGTCACGGGTCGGCGAGAAGAGCGATTCGCTGCTGCGATGGGCGCGGCACCACGGTCGGGCCTGCACCCGCTGCGACTTCCGCGGCCACGGCGAATCGACCGGAACGATCGGCGAGGTCACGATCGGCGACCTGATCGACGACACCGTCCGCATGCTGCAACGTATCGGCCCGGCCGTCGTGGTCGGCTCGAGCCTCGGCGGAATGATCGGCGCCTTCGCCGCGGCGCGGCATCCCGAGCTCGTCACCGCCCTCGCCCTGATCGCGCCGGCCTTCGGCTTCCTGCACCGACTCGAGCGCACCGTCGACGCCGAGGGGCGGCTGTGGACCTCCGACGGCCGCAGCTTCGTGCTGGCGCAGAACGTCATCGACGAGGCCCGCACCTTCGACGAGCGCGGACTGCCGCAGAGGCTCGACCTGCCGATCCTGATCGTCCACGGCGATGCCGACGAGGTCGTCCCGCACGCACGCAGCGCGCGCTTCTTCGCCAACCTGCCACACGCCGACAAGGAGCTCTGGATCGTGCCCGGCGGCGACCACCGCCTGCACGCGGTGACGGAGTCCATCTGGCAACGGCTCGACGCTCTCGTCGGATAGGCTCGGCCGCATGCCGTCGACTCCGCCGCCCCTGCCCGAGCAACTGCAGACCCCGGCCCTGCTGATCCACCTCGACCGCGTGCGACACAACCTCGGCGCGATGCGCCGGTTCGTCGCCGGTGACCTGTCGCGCTGGCGGCCACACATCAAGACCTGCAAGGTCGCCGAGGTGCTCGCGCTCTACCTCGAAGCCGGAGTGCGGCGCTTCAAGTGCGCGACGACCCGCGAGGCCGAGGTGCTGCTGCGCACGGCGACGACGGCCGGGCACGACATCGACGTGCTGTTCGCCATGGCTCAGCACGGCGCCAACCTCGACCACCTGCAGGCCCTCGCCGCCGACCAGCCGAACCACCGCGTCGCCATGATCAGCGAGGATCCGACGCATGCCGCGGACCTGGCGAGCCGCGGCCTCGGCGTCTTCGTCGACATCGACCCCGGCTATCACCGCACCGGCATCCAGTTCGGCGATCGGGCGCGCATCGAAGCCGTGACGCACGCCGCCGGCCCCGGCCTGCGCGGCCTGCATTGCTACGACGGCCATCTGCACGACGACTCCCCGGCTCTGCGTCAGCTGGAGGCCCACGAGGTCTATCGCGAACTCCTCACCCTGGCCGCGCGGCTCGGCATCCGCGGCGAGCTGATCACGAGCGGGACGCCGACGTTCGCCTGCGCCCTGTCCTTCGATGGCTTCCGCGGACTCGATGGACGCGACGGCCTCACGCACACGATCAGCCCGGGCACGGTCATCTACTGGGACGCGCGCAGCGAGGAGCTCGGCATCGACGGCTTCCGCTGCGCCGTCGAGATCCTGGCCAGGGTCATCAGCCGTCCGGCGAACGATCGCTTCACGCTCGACGCCGGCAGCAAGGCGCTCGACGCGGCCGCCGGCACTCCGTGCGCCCGACTGCTCGAGCCGTTGCCGGTCGAGATCGGCATTCCGAGCGAGGAGCACCTGCCGATCCGCATGCTCGTCGGCCACGCACCGGCGCTCGGCACGACGCTGCGCTTGGTGCCACGCCACGTCTGCCCGACCGTCAATCTGGCCAGCGAGGCCGTCCTGCTCGACGGCGGCGCCGTGACCGCGATCGTCCCGGTCACGGCGCGCGGCCACGAGACGGCGCCGGTTGCGCCCGCGACCCGGTCACAGGACACTCGTCCGCAACCATGATCCCGGTCCCGCCGTCCCTGCGCCGCATCGCCGAGGAGATCGACGGCTGGCTCGACCTGAAGTGCCCCGAACGCGCTCTCGTCCGCATCGATGCGTTGCTCGCACACGAGGGCGGGCGACATGTCGGCCTCGCGATGCGGATCCGGGCCTACGTCGCCCTGGCGCGACACCGCGAGGCCCTGGCCGACATCGAGGAGCTGCGCGAGGTCGTCGAAGCGCGCGACTGGCTCGATCTCTGCGAGGCCTGGTGTCGCAAGCGGCTGGCCGATCTGCCGGGAGCGATCCGATGCATGGAACGGCTGGTGCAGCGCAATCCGAAATCTGACATCGGCCACTTCAATCTCGGCTGCTACCTGGCTCTCGCCGGCGAACTCGGCCGCGCCATCGACGAGGTCACGATCGCGTGCGGACTCGACGACGAGCTGCGCGACCTCGCCCGCAACGAGCCCGATCTCGACAGCCTGCGGGCCGACTCGCGCTTCCGCGCCCTGATGCGGACGCAACCGCCCGCGTCCGAGCGCGATTGAACCGCCGGGCGGCCCCCGCCCTCCGAGACCTCGTTGGCACCGCGCCATCGTCCGTGGCCATCACGCCACCGCGGCTTCGCGCCGAAAACAGCAGGGCAGATCCATCGTGCCCATCGAACATCGAACCATCGACGCCCGCGCCACGCGCATCGCCATCGGGCAGAGCATCCGCCGGACGGTCGTGGTTGCCGATGCGGTGCTGGAACCGGTGCTTTGCGCCCTCATCGTCGGCGGCCACGCCTTGCTCGAGGGCGTCCCCGGCACCGGCAAGACCCTGCTGGCGCGAGCGCTCGCCGCAACCTTCGCGGCCGACTTCCGCCGCATCCAGTTCACCAACGACCTGATGCCGGGCGACATCGTCGGCACCGCGGTCTGGCGTCCGGACCTGCATCGCTTCACCTTCATCCGCGGCCCGCTGTTCGCCAACCTGGTCCTCGCCGACGAGATCAACCGCACCAGCCCGCGCACGCTGTCCTGCCTGCTCGAGGCGATGGAGGACGGGCATTGCACGGTCGAGGGGCGAAGGCTCGAACTCGGTCACCCCTTCACCGTGTTGGCAACGCGCAACCCGATCGAATTCCACGGCACGTTCCCGCTGCCCGAAGCCGCGCTCGATCGCTTCCTGGTCTGCGTCGAACTCGACTATCCCGATGCCACCGCCGAGATCGCCCTCTATCGCGAGCGCGAACGCGAACGGACGCTCGCCGAGATCGCACCGATCCTGACGACCGACGATGTGCTCGCGCTCGGCGAACAGAGCCGCAAGGTCCAGGTGACGCCACCGCTGGCCGAGTATGCCTATCGCGTCGTCGCCACCACCCGCAACCACCCCGAGCTGGCGCTCGGCGCGAGCCCGAGGGCGGCGATCTCCTGGCTGGCGGCCGGCAGGGCCCGTGCCCTGCTGCACGGTCGCGACTACGTGATCCCCGACGATCTCAAGTGCCTCGCCGTGCCGGTGCTCGCGCATCGCATCTTTGCCCGCGGCGACACGGCGACGGCGGCAATCGTCGACGAGGTGATCGCCGCCATCCAGGTGCCGCTGTAGATGCGCGGGCTCGGCCTCCTGCCGACGCGGCTCGGGTGCAAGGCCAGCCTGCTGTTGGCCGTCTTCCTGCTCGCCTACCTCGCGTTGCCGTACGGCAACCTGCTCTTCGCCCTGATCTGCTGGTGCCTGGTGCTGGGCGTATCGGGCGCCTGGTGGTCGGTACGCAACGTGACCGGCGTCAGGATCGGCCGCTGCGCCGCGCCGCCGACCGCGGCCGGCACCCCCCGGACGATGCGGCTCGAACTGGACGTCGGCCGGCGGCGTCGCTGCGACTTCACGATCGCGGCCGAAATCGGCGACGACTGGGTCGAGATCCTGCATCGTCGAACTGTCGATGGCCGAGCGACCGTCGACGGGCACTTGCCCGGCCTGCCGCGCGGCATCCACGAGCTGCGGCGATGTCGCATCGAGTCGCGGTGGCCGTTCGGGTTGCTCCGCATCCGCAGGCAGATCCCTGTCGCCGCCGAACTCATCACCTGGCCGGCGCCATCGCCGACCGGAAACAGCGTCCACCGGCCGGTGCGGGCCGCCGACCGCGACTCGACGATCGGCACTCTGCGGCCGTTCCGCGGCGGCGATGCCATGCGCGACGTCCATTGGAAGGCGACGGCCCGGCGCGGCGAGCCGGTGGTCTGCGAGCGCGACCGGCGGCACGCCGTCGAACTCGTGGTCGATCGCCACTGCCAGGCGCCTGAGCTCGAGCGCCGCCTGTCCCTTGCCGCGGCATCGGTGCTCGAGGCCACCGCGCTGGGCCAGGCGGTGCGACTTCGCAGCCACGACTTCGTGGCCGACACCGGCGGCGCCGATTCGCCCATGGATCTGCTGCGCTGGCTGGCCGGAGCGACGGCGCTGCCGACCGCACACGAGGCGCGACCATGACGCGGCGACTGCAGTGCTTCCTGATCGGCCTGACGTCGATCGATCTGGCCTTCGTGCAGAACACCGGCATCGTCGCCTTCGTCAGCATGCTGCCGATGTGGTCGCTCGCCCTGCTGTCACCACTGCTGCGGCCGCTGCAGCGATTCACGACCTACGGTGTCGTCTGGAACCTCGGCGTGATCGTGCTGTTCGCCTTGCTCGCCTACCATGCCCGATCGACCGGGCTCACCCACCTGCTCGAGGACGGCCTGCTGCTCGCGGCGTTGTGCCAGGTCCACCTGCTCAACAACATCGGTCCGCGCCAGCACTCCGACCTCGTCTTCCTCAACTCGCTGCTGATCGTCTTCGTCACCTCGTTCTTCGGCAGCGACGAACTCTGGCTCGTGCTGTTCACGATCCACGCGCTGGTGTTCGTGCCGGCCCTGCAGGCGCGGGTGTCCGACGAAGGCGGCGGCTCGGTGCGACCGCCCGACGCCGGCGCAGCAGGGCCCGCGCTCCGTCGGACGACCATCGTCGCGGCCACGACCGCGATCGTGTTCGTGCTCTGTCCGCGCGACTTCGATCGCGAGGGCTTCCTGCAGGCGTCGATCGCGGGCCGCCTCGGCATCGACGGCGGCATCGGTGACCGGATCCGACTCGACCACCGACGGGCCGCCGCGCTCAGCGATGCGGTCGTGATGCGGATCGCGCCGGAACCACCGGCGAGGGCGGTCCCGCCCCACTGGCGCTGCGTGGCCCTGACGACGCTCGAGAACGGCGTCTGGCTGCCCCCGAGTGGCTTCGCCGGCCCCCGCATCGACACCGATCCGTCGTGGACCATCGACCTCGACGGCAGCTACCGTCGCCCGCTGCGAGCCGACGGCGGCAGCTTCGTGGTGACGATCGCCCATCCGCGACAGCGGCGCCTGCCGCTCCCGCTCGAGGCCTGCGAACTCGAATTGATCCGCGCCGTCGGCATGATCGTCGACCCTCGTCCCGCCGCCGTGCTGGCGCTGGCCAGGCTGGAAGATGCCCCGGCCGAACCCGTCAGCTACCGCGTTCGGCAGTCGCACCAGGCCGCCCCACACCCCATCGATGTCGAGACGAGGCAACTGCTCGTGACGTTGCCGCCCGGGGAACCGACCGCGCTCACCGATCGCCTGCTGTCAGCGATGCCGGCGAACGTGATCACGCCGGCATCCCGCGACCCGGCCCTGACGGCGGCGGTCGCGGCAAGCTGCGTGGCCTGGCTGCGCCGCAATCGCACCTACGCGCTGCCCGGTCAGGACGATTTCGCGCCGAGCTTCGCCGACTTCTGTGCCGGCACGGGTGCCGGCCACTGTGAGTACTTCGCGTCGGCGCTCGCCCTGATGCTCCGCCGGCTCGACGTGCCATGCCGAGTGATCGGCGGCTACCTCGCCGACGAGCGCGACGGCGACGGCACCGTCGTCGTGCGGGCGCGCCATGCCCACGCCTGGATCGAGGCGCTGATGCCGGATGGCACCTGGATCACGCTCGATGCCACACCGCCGGCGGCAACGGTCACCGACGAATCGGGCCCGACGTCGTGGTGGCAATCGGCCTCGGACCGCCTCGGCGGCTTCTGGCGCGGGTTCTCGGCATTCGACGCGACCGACCGTCGCCGCCTGTTCGCCGACATCCTCGCGGCACCGAGAGGCGTCGCGCGGACCGCGCACGACAACCCGCTGGCGGTGGCGGTGCTGCTGGCATTACCCGGACTGTGGTTCTACCTTCGGCGGCGACAACGATGCCGACCGCTCGCCGTCGCCACCCTGCTCGAAGCCGCGCACCAGGCCGGCCTCGAGCTGCAGCCGGGTGAGACTCCGCGCGAGCTGCTGGATCGGGCGCGAACCCGCGCCGTCACCGGAGAGCGGATTGCAGCTCTGGCAGCTGCCGTCCGATATCACGAACACCATCGCTATCGCAGCACCGAGGAGGCAAGACGATGAATGCAGCCCAGCATCTCGTGCCATGGATCACATTCGCCCTTTGGGGCGGCGCGCTCGCCGCCCAGCGATCACCGGAGGTGCTGATGCTCGACCCCGGGCACCTGGCGATCGATGTCGACGCCAAGACGACGCGGGTCCTGACCGTGCAGTTCGACCAGGACATGGACCAGAACGTCTACTCCGTGTGCGGCGGCGGCCCTGGTTTCCCGGCGATGAGCAGCGCCAGGTGGCGCGACGCCCGCACCTTCGTCCTCGAGGTCACGCTCGAAGAAGATCACGTCTACTCGATGGACCTGTCCTGCGCCGGATCGAGCGGGTTCTTCTCGGCCAAGGGGGTCCGTCTCGCGCCGGTCCCGTGGCGTATCGCGACGCTCGGCCCCGAGGTCGGCAAGGAGGTGCGCGAGGCCGCCGCAACCCGCCTGTTCCGCGCGCTGCGCGATCGCTACTCCTACCGCGATCGGCTCGGCATCGACTGGGACGACTTCGAGCACCGCTCCTTCGACGGTCTCGTCGAGGTGCCGAACATGGCCGCGCTGGCGTTGCGGATGGCAGAGCTGCTCACCACGCCGCAGGACCCTCACATCAGCGTGCGCTGGCGCGACGCGGTGACCCCGACCTTCCAGCGCCCGGCCAGATCGAACTTCGACGCCCGGGCCCTGCAGCGGGTCCTGCCCAAGCTGACCAAGGTCGGTCGCATCGGCCTGCAGGCGCGGACCGCAGACGACATCGGCTACCTCATGATCGGCACCTTCGCGCCGCCGAGCGACTCCGACTTCGATCAGTGCCTGCAGGCGCTGCGCAAGCTGCGGGACTGCAAGGGGCTGATCATCGACGTGCGCAGCAACGGCGGCGGCGACGAGGATCTCGCCCGCCGTCTGGCCGGGTTCTTCGTCGAAGGCAACAAGGTCTATGCCGCGCATCGCGTCCGCGACGACCGCGCCGAGGACGGCTTCGGCCCGCGGCAGGAACGCACCGTTCGGGGCAACGCCGCGCCCGATGTCTACACCGGGCCGGTCGCGGTGCTGATGGGGCCGCACAACATGTCGAGCTGCGAGGCCTTCCTGCTGATGATGAAACAGGCCAGCCATGCGACGTTGATCGGCGATACGTCCTATGGCAGCTCGGGCAATCCGCAGTCGATCGGACTCGCTTCGGGTCTCTACGTGATGCTGCCCAGCTGGCAGGCGTTGCGCCCGGACGGTTCGTGCTTCGAGGGCGAAGGCATCGAGCCGACCGTCCACATCACCTTCCCCGAAGGCGGCAGCGGCGAGTCCGACCCGGTGCTCGACGAGGCGCTGACGCGACTCCGCGCCGGGCGCTGAATCAGCGGTCGGCCAGCACGCTGGCGGCAAAGGCGATGACCGCCGCGCCCTGCGCCAACTCGCGCTCGTTTACCGCCGGCAGATCGTCGACCGCCGTGTGGTGGTAGTCGAAGTAGCGGTGGCCGTCGACCCAGAAGCCGAAGCACGGCACTCCGCGTGAGTGCAACACGCTGATGTCGGCGCCGCCGGCACCCGCACCGGGCAGGAACAGGCCCGCGTTCATCTCCTGGAGAGGCGCGAACAGCGCCTTCACGGCCTCGGCCTCTGCGCCGCGCAGCGA
>JAGQRA010000520.1 GCA_020425885.1 Planctomycetota bacterium
CAGGGCCGCCCGCTCGGCTCGGGCAACGGTTCGGGCGCCGCGCCGCCGGGCTGCGCCCAGGCCAACGCGACGAGGAAGGCGAGCGCCAGCACCTTGAACACGGTCAGCGCGTTCTGCACCCGCTTGCCGATGCGCAGGCCGATCACGTTGATCGCGGTGAAGGTCAGGATCAGCGCGCCCGAGGCCAGGACCTTGGCGGCGTCGCTCCACGGTGCTGCCGGCGCGATCGCCTGCTCGAGGTAATCGCAGAGGATCAGCGCGACGATGCCGGCGGCACCGGCCTGGATCACGAGCCAGTTGCTCCAACCGTAGAGGAACGCGAGACGACGTCCGAAGGCGCGCTCGAGGTAGCGGAACATGCCGCCGTGCCCGGGCACGAGCTGACTGAGTTCGGCGAAGACGATGGCACCGAGCACGGCGAGCAGCCCGCCGAGTCCCCAGGCCAGCAACACCATGCCGGGCGTGTCGACCGCGATCGCCACCTGCTGCGGCGTGAAGAAGATGCCGACGCCGATGATGCCGCCGACGACGACGCAGCCGAGGTCGAAGGCGGACAGTTCGGACTTCGGTGCATTCATGCGTCACCCCCACCGGGTTCGTAGTCGAAGGCGTGCTCGGCGAGGTCGACGATGACCTGATCGAAGCCGAGATCGGCGCGAAAGCGCAGCACCCGCTCGCCATGGCGGTCGAGCACGTAGAGCCGCCCGCGTTCGTCGGCCGTCATTGCGATCACGTGCTCGCAGCGCTGCACCAGGTCGGCCGGCACGACCCGTCGTCGGCCGTCGGCCGCGAACAGCGCGACCCCGGGCTCGTCGCCGCGGTCGACGACGATCATCGAACCGTCGACGCGACGCACGACCGCGACCGGCCGCGCCAGCCGTTCGTCGTCGCCACACGACACCGCGGCCACGAAGGTGCCATCGCCGCGGAAGCGCTGCACTCGTCCGCGCAGGGTATCGGCGACCAGGATGCCGGCCGCATCGACCCACAGGGCGCGCGGCGCGGCGAAGCGCTGCTCGACGTCGCCGCACGAGTAGAGGGCGGTGGCGACCTGACCCGAGCGCCGGAAGCGCTGCACGGCGTGGCGCCGCGGCTGATCGCCCGATGCGACGAACACGGTATCGCCACGGACGGCGACGGCATGCGGCCGATCGAGCACCCCGGGGCGATCACGGCCCGCGTCGCCACTGCCGGGAGCGGATCGCCCGAGGTCGCCCAGATGGCGGCCGAAGACGCTGAAGTGGCGCACGCGTTCGTTGTGCGGGTCGGCCACGAACAGGTGGAAGTGCTCGTCCATGGCGACGCCGGCGGCGTCGGAGAAGCCCTTCTCGCACGGCGGCAGGGTCCATGCCGATACCCGCTGCCGCGCCTCGACGTCGTACAAGAAGACGTGACCGAGTGCCGCGGACCAGGTCACGCACAGTAGATTGGCCCGCACCGCGACACCGCCTGACATCGGTCTCCATGCTAGCCGCCACGCCACGACGAACGCCACGCCTGCCCGGCGCCATCCTCGCACTGTCGGCCTCGCTGGCGGTCTCGACCGGCTGCGCCGTGCTGCCGCCGCAGAGCTACCCCGCCTACCTCGACTCCGACCTCGAGGTGCGCTGCCGCGTTCCGGCCTCGGGTCGGCTGCGCGTCCCGGCCTCGGGACCTGACCTGGTCGTGCGCGAACTGCGCGCCGAACCACCGCCGCGCGGCGAGACCTTCGATCGCGGCGGCGCCCGTTGGCTGCTCTACGACGGCGGCACCGACGTCGTCGTCCGGACCCGACTCCGCATCTACGGCGCCGGTGACCGTGACCCGGTCGACACCGACGCCGGCCGGACCCTGTTCCCCGATGCCGTCGAGTGGCCAGGTGATTCTGCGGTCGCCCCTTGTCCCGGAAACGCCGACCGCGACGCTGTCCGGCGATGATGTCCAGTGGTGACGAGATCGCGGCCTTCCGCTCCCTGCAGGCCAAGCTGCCGACGATCTGGGATGCGGTCCACGAGGACCCGAGGCTGCCGCATTCGTGCCTGGTCGTGCCGTCGCTGAGCTTCGACCAGGAGGAGCTGCAGAAGGTCGCCGGCGTGCCGTTCTACGAGGAGCGGCTGATGTTCCTGCTGATGCGCCTGCGTCGACCCGGCGTGCGCATCATGTACGTGACCAGCCAGCCGGTCGAAGAGGACATCGTCGACTACTACCTGCAGCTGCTGGTCGGCATCCCGCCGATGCACGCCAAGCGTCGCCTGACGATGCTATGCG
>JAGQRA010000521.1 GCA_020425885.1 Planctomycetota bacterium
GAGAACAACCAGGACATCAGCTCGCTGGTCGGCAAGGTCGACATCCGCAAGCTCGAGTTCCACGGGCAGAACGACGCCGACGCCTATTCCTACTCGGGCGGCCTCAACCGCACGACGCAGGGCCTGCTCGAGTTCGTCGAGATGTTCAAGGCGCCGATCAAGATGCTGCATCCCCTGCTGACGGCGACGCAGGACGGCACCTACGTCGGCACCGAGAACGTCGGCGCCATGCCCTATCAGGGCATCATCATCGCCCACTCGAACGAGAGCGAGTGGCAGAGCTTCAAGGCGAACAAGAACAACGAGGCGTTCCTCGACCGGATCTGCGTCATCCAGGTGCCCTACTGCCTGCGCATCAGCGAGGAGGAGCGCATCTACCAGAAGCTCCTGGCGACGAGCGAGGTCTCCAAGGCCCCGTGCGCACCCGGCACGCTGCAGATGCTGGCGCGCTTCTCGGTGCTGTCGCGCCTCAAGGATCACGAGAACTCGCTGCTGTTCTCCAAGATGCGCGTCTACGACGGCGAGAGCCTCAAGGACACCGATCCGAACGCCAAGTCTCTGCAGGAGTATCGAGACGCTGCCGGCATCAACGAGGGCATGGAGGGTATCTCCACGCGCTTCGCCTACAAGGTGCTCTCGGAGACGTTCAACTACGATACGCACGAGGTGGCAGCCGATCCGGTTCACCTGATGTACGTGCTCGAGCAGGCCATCCGGCGCGAGCAGTTGCCGGCGGAGACCGAGGACCGCTATCTCGAGTTCATCAAGGAGGAGCTGGCTCCGAAGTACGCCGAGTTCATCGGCAACGAGATCCAGAAGGCCTATCTCGAGTCCTACAACGATTTCGGCCAGAACCTGTTCGATCGCTACGTCGCCTATGCCGACGCCTGGATCGAGGATCACGACTTCAAGGATCCCGATACCGGCCAGCTCATGAACCGGCAGCTGCTCGACCAGGAGCTTTCGAAGATCGAGAAGCCGGCCGGCATCGGCAACCCCAAGGACTTCCGCTACGAGGTGGTGAAGTTCTCGTTGCGCGCCCGGGCGCGCAACGGCGGCCGCAATCCGAGCTGGACGTCCTACGAGAAGATCCGTGACGTCATCGAGCGGCGCATGTTCAGCCAGGTCGAGGATCTGCTCCCCGTCATCAGCTTCGGCGCCAAGAAGGACGGCGATACCGAGAAGAAGCACGAGGAGTTCGTCGACCGCATGGTCAATCGCGGCTACACGCCGCTCCAGGTGCGCCGCCTGGTCGAATGGTACATGCGCGTGAAGAAGTCGAGCTGAGGGCGGCCGCCGCAAGCGTCGGCGTCCCCCGCGACAGGATGAGGCGATCCTGCCCTCTGCCGGCCGCGAGGCGGCAGGGTGCCGGTCGCTGAAGGCGCACGCCCAGCACAGGAGTGTGGATTCGCACGATGCACGTCGTCGACCGCCGTCTGAACCCGAAGTCCAAGAGCCTCGGCAACCGCCAACGCTTCATGCGCCGCGCCAAGGCGGAGATTCGCGAGGCGGTGCGCGAGGCGGTCCGCAAACGCAAGGTGACCGAGGTCGAGGGCGGCGCCGAGGTGCGGATCCGCTCGAAGAGTCTCAGGGAGCCGTCGTTCGGGCTGAGCCGGCAGACCGGCACGCGCGATTTCGTGCTGCCGGGCAACCAGGACTTCGCCGTCGGCGACGTGATCCGCAAGCCGGAAAGCGGTGGTGGCGGCAGGGGCTCCAAAGGCAGTCCGGACGGCTCGGGTGAGGATGATTTCGTCTTCGAGCTGACGCGCGAGGAATTCCTCGATCTGTTCTTCGAGGATCTGGCGCTGCCGAACCTCGTCAAGGCGAAGCTGAAGAGCATGCGCACGCCCTTGATGGCGCGTGCCGGCTACACGACCGACGGCCCACCCGCCAAGCTCAATCGCCTGCGCA
>JAGQRA010000522.1 GCA_020425885.1 Planctomycetota bacterium
CGCTCGGCTTCGATCGAGACGGCCGGCGCTCAGACCCCGGCGCAAAGTGACCGCCGAGTCGCCATCGTCACATTGTTGCGCCGGAAGAGCGTGGCGACGACGGACCGGAAGAGCGTGACTCCCGACAGCGCCAACGGCAAGCACAGGTGGCCGCAGAGACTCATGAGTCCGGAGTACCACCAGGCCGCCGCATAGGCGCGCAGGTTCCGCACCACGAACGGCACCGTCCGCCAGACCGCGAAGGCGTGGCGGTGCCGACCCTTCAGCGTCACTTGCAAGAAGCCCGCGGGCACGAGGAAGATCAGCAGCGCCCAGACGGCAAGCGCGGACGCGCACTCGCCGCCGTGCAACCAGCCATCGCGCAGCAGCAGGGTCACCGCCACCGGAAACGACAGGGTCGAGAAGATCGGGAACGCGGCGAAGCCGAGGGTCAGCCCCAACGCACCCATGCCTGGCAGGTAGCCGCGTCCGATCGCCAGCCACGCGACCATCGCGTAGAGCGGCGCGAGGTAGCCGAAGATCACGGTCATGGCCCAGAGACCGTCGCGCACGAACCCCCAGAATCCCTCGCGCCAGTCCGGCAGCGCGGCCGCCTCGGGCGCGAAGAGGTGGCGCACGAAGCGGGCGCGGTAGCCGAGCACTGCGGGCCAACCGACGAACGGCAGACACAGCAGCAACCCGCCGCGGAAGATCTTCGCGCGCCAACGTGGATCGAGGACGGGCAACAGGCCGGCGACGTGCGGGTGAAGAGTCACCGCTCGCCGCGCCCCAGACGGCGCACCGCGGCCAGGTCGGAGAATCCGGACCACAGCACCCCCACGGCCATCACCGCCAGCAACGCACGCAGCCACGGCTGCTCGTCGACCGCCACCCAGCGCAGCGCCGTCGGCGTCGAGAACTCCGACCCGCTGGTCCTGAGGACGTCGGCAACGAGCGCGCCGAACAGCATCGCCATCACGACGTGCAGCAGATACTCGCCGCGGGGCAGGCCGCCGAGGGCGCGTCGGCTCTCCGGTTCTAGCCAGAAGTCGGCGATCGAGATGCCGACATCGAACACCAGGAGCAACACGAGCCCCACGAACCAGGCGCCATGGAAGCTGAAGTTCGGCACCGCAAGGAACAGCACGAAGTAGGTCGGCCCGCGCAGGAAGTGGGTCACGAGCTCGGCGCGTGCCGGAGGATGGTCGTGCAGATGCTGAGCCCGGGTGTGGAACAACCAGATGTCGGCGGCGCCGAGAATGCCGAGCAAGCACAACAGGTACGACGGGACGACCATCATGGTGGGCTGGCCATTGTCGTGACTTGGCGGGTCGCGCGACCGACTTCTTCACAGTCTACCCATGGACCACTACAGAGCTGGCCACGCGCATCATGCAGAGCATAGCGCGATGTTCGACGCACTCGACGATCGCATTGTCGTCGCAAGTCGGGCGCGCGGGGACGAAGCGAGAGACAGGGAGATGCGAACGGAGTCGCCCCGGGGTTGATGGCCGAGGACATGGATGAAGGACCGTGTCGGGCCCAGTCCAACGCCTTGCCACGAGGGCGTCAAGCCGTCTCGCCGGGCGATCGGCCAGGCCCGGTGGTATTGCCCCGGACGGGGCTCGGTTAGCAGCGAGGTGCAGCCCTTGCAGTCCAACTGCCCCGACCTGATCGCCGCCACGAACTGCTGCCCTGGCAGACGCTGCCCGCCGACCACCGGTCAGCCGCCAAGCGGCCATGTCCTAACGGTCATCGTCGTCGTCATCGTCCCCGCCCCACCAGCGTGGCGTTGCGTCGCCCGGCGCCGGCCGGCCCGCGAACGCCGCCGCGGCGCCGTGGCGGTAGACCAGTTCGCCCCCGCTCTCACCAGCGCGCAGGGCGAAGCCGAGCACGACCGGGCTGGCGAGCGTGAAGCCGAGCGCGGCGAAGCGGGCGGCCCGCTCGCTGCGCAGGAGCAGCGGCGCGACGCTCAGCAGGAGTAGCAGGGCGCCCGACCAGACGAACACCTCCGCGGCCTCCTCGTGGTGCTCGATGGCCCGCTCCGAGACGACCCGTTCGACTCGTTCTTCGTCGCGTTCGCCGGCCTTCATGGCGACGAACCCCGTGAGCACGAGCGTGCCCTGCAGGGCGACGACGAGCATCCAACCGCGCGGCCGCAGCCAGCCGCGCCACCAAGCCAGCAGCAGACCGCCCGCGAGCAGCGGCATCAGGCCAGCAAGGGCGAGCGGGAAGTGAACGAGGAAGGGGTGAACTGGCATTCGCGATCTCCTTTCGATGTGTGACGGGGCAGAGTCTTGCCCTTCGTCACGACTCCGAAACATGGGCAGAAGGGCGGGGCGAGTCGATCCGACATGCGTGATATGGTCGGCTGACAATGGACTTACGCGAGCTCGACCACACGGATGAAGGACCCGCATCAGGCTCCGAGCGGCGCCGCACAGGGCTCGTCGCGGGCGTCTTCGCGGCCATCGCCGCGCTGGCCGCGTTCGACCTGCTGCACGACCTGCGCGAGGGAACAACGGCGCTGCACGCCGCGGTCGAAGGCGGGATCGTCGCGGTCGGCGGCCTCGGGCTCGCCGTGTTGCTTCGCCGGCTGGCGGCGCTGCGACGACGTGAGCGCGAGGCGTCCGCCATGGCGTCGGCGCTGATCGAGGACCTCGAGCGGAGTCGCGCCGAGGCGGCGCGCTGGCGGCAGGAGGCCCGCGATCTGCTCGATGGACTCGGCGTCATGATCGACCGTCAGTTCGCGCGCTGGCAGCTGTCGCCCGCGGAGAGCGAGGTCGCGCTGCTGCTGTTGAAGGGACTCAGCCACAAGGAGCTGGCGGCCGTGCGTGGCATCGGCGTGGCGACCGCGCGGCAGCAGGCCGCCGCGGTCTATCGCAAGGCCGGCGTCGCCGGCCGGCACGACCTGGCCGCCTTCTTCCTCGAGGACCTGCTGGCGCCTCGCGCCTCGGGCTGAGGTCGCCGTGCGGCCGCTACCCGTAGCGGCCCGTTGTAGCGGTTGCGACTTCACATGGAATCGCACCCGTGCATTGCACGAACCTGGCTCGCAACCGACTTCCCCGTCTCGAGAGCGAGCAGCTACCACCTCGAACCCATTCGGCGCAGTCACGGGAAGAACGCGGCGCGCCTTTCCGTCCGAACCGCGTCCTGATCGAGAGGCCCCGCATGAACCCTTCCGCCTTCCATCGCGCGCGCGGCTCTGCCCGCGGCACCGCCGGCTTCACGCTCATCGAGGTGATGGTCGTCGTCGTCATCCTCGGTCTGCTGGCCGCGCTGATCGTCCCCAACGTCATCAACAGCGGCGATCGCGCCCGCGAGCAGGCCGCGCGCATCGACTGCGAATCGATCGCCAGCGCGACGCGGCTGTTCGTCGTCGACCACGGCCGACTGCCGGCGCTCGACGAGCTGGTCTACTGCGAGGCCAACGACAAGTCCTACGTCGAGCACATCGGAACGGACCCCTGGGGGCACGAGTACACGCTGCGGCCCGGCGATCGTCGTGACCGGTTCGAAGTACGCAGCGCCGGCCCCAATGGCGCTTTCGACGACGACGACGACGTCATCGCCCAGGCAGGCCCGCGGGCGCGTTGAGCGTAGACGCACCTCCGCCGCACGATATGTCTCGAGCTCGCAGATGACGCTCTGAGCGCGCTGCGGATCGCCCTAAGCTCCGCCCCGCCTCCGTCAGCCGCATGGTCTTCTCGAGCAGCATCTTCCTGTACGCCTTCCTGCCGGCGTTCCTGGTGCTGTACTTCCTGTCGCCGCACCGACTGCGGTCGCTGACTACCGCGCTCGGCAGCTTCGTCTTCTACGGCTGGTGGAAGCCCGAGTTCGTGCTGCTGCTGCTGTTCAGCAGCGTCGTCGACTTCTGGCTCGGCGGCCGCATCGTCAGGGACCGCGAACACGGCCGCGGCCACGGCAGGCGCTGGGTCGTGGCGTCGGCCGTCGTGAACCTCGGCCTGCTCGGCTACTTCAAGTACGCCAACTTTGGCGTCGAGTCGTTCCGCGCGCTGCTGCAGGCGCTCGGTTTCGCCGGCGATTTCGAATGGGCGCAGATCGTGCTGCCGATCGGCATCTCGTTCTACACGTTCCAGACGATGAGCTACACCATCGACCTCTATCGCGGCGAGGTGCAGCCGGCCGAACGCTTCGTCGACTTCCTCTGCTACGTGTCGATGTTCCCGCAGCTCGTGGCCGGACCGATCGTGCGCTACTCGGTCGTCGAGCAGGAGCTCAGGAGCCGCCAGGTGACGTGGCAGAAGGTCCGCCAAGGCGTGCTCTTCTTCCAATGCGGGCTGGCCAAGAAGATCCTGATCGCCGACACCCTGGCCCGGTTCGCCAACGGCACGTTCGACACGGTCGAGGCCGTCCACTGCCTCGACGCCTGGCTCGGCGCCGTCGGCTACGCCTTCCAGATCTACTTCGACTTCTCGGGCTACAGCGACATGGCGATCGGGCTCGGGCTGATGCTCGGCTTCCACTTCCCGATCAACTTCGATTCGCCCTACAAGGCCGACGGCATCACCGACTTCTGGCGGCGATGGCACATCTCGTTGTCGACCTGGCTGCGTGACTACCTCTACGTCCCGCTCGGCGGCAACAGGAAGGGGCCGCTGCGCACCTACGTCAACCTGACCCTGACGATGCTGCTCGGCGGCCTCTGGCACGGCGCGGCCTGGAACTTCCTCGCCTGGGGCGGCTACCAGGGCTTCTGGCTCGTCGTCGAGCGGCTTTCGGGCAGGCGCCCCTGGTACGGCATGGCGCCGCGGCTGCTGCGCGTCGCGATCACGTTCGTGCTCGTGCTGTTCGGCTGGGTGCTGTTCCGTGCCCGTGATCTCGGGCACGCCGTCAGCTTTGCCTCGACGATGCTCGGCGGCGGTGGCGAGGCCGTGCCGAAGGACTGGGGCGCGGCGCCGTGGGCCGAACTCGCCGCCGCCGCGGTGATCGCGTTCGCGCTGCCGACGAGCCAGCGTCTGGTGCCGCGCTCCCGTCCCGCGTTCGTGCTGCTGCTGCAGCTGGCCTTCGTCCTCGCCGCGCTGCACATCCACCGCGCACCCGACGACATCCCCTTCCTCTACTTCCGGTTTTGAACCACCCTCAGGACATCGCCGTCGTCCACGACAGTGACCTGCGTCGGCGCGGCATCGTCGGGCGGCTGCTCGCCATCGCCCCCGTCGCCTGCTTCGCCGCGTTGCTCGGCGGCCTCGGCATCTACGACCTCGCCTGCCCGCGCGAGGCCGCGGTGCGGCGGCAGGCCATCGCCAAGGGACTCGAGCTGGCGCCGGCAGTCGACCCGAGCTGGCTCGACTCCTCGCCGCCGCCGGTGCGGAAGCGTGAGATCCCGGCGCGGATGATCAGTTCCTGGAAGGACCTCGCGCGGCGACTCGTGCTGTGCGAGATCAACGAGACGGCGCTGCTCGCCCTGTGGCAGAAGGGCGAGGGCCTGACCGGGATCTTCGGCCCCGACGCGCCGCGCGAGTTCGACGTCTTCACGATGCCCGGCGGCGCTCCGGCCCCGCGCTTCCGCTACCCGCCGCTCGTGACCCTGCCCGACGGGCTGACGACCAATCGCTTCGGCTTCCGCGGGCCCGACTTCGCGCTGAACAAGCCCGAGGCCACGGTGCGCATCGCCGTCGTCGGCTCCTCGACGACGATCGACGGCCACGACTTCGACTGGAGCTTCCCCGAGCTCATCGGGCATTGGCTCGATCTCTGGAGCAAGCAGAACGACCTCGGCGTCCGCTTCGAGGTCATCAACGCCGGCCGCGAGGCCATTCCGTCACCCGACATCAACGCCATCGTCCAGTACGAGGTGCTGCCGCTGGCCGTCGACTACGTCGTCTACTACGAGGGTCAGAACCAGTTCGCCCGCGCCGACCTGATGCGCCACGTCGAGGTGGCCGGCGACGCATCGCGGACGCCGCCCGCGGATCTGGTCACCGACCTCGGCATGGCCGACGACCGGGCCGCGAACGTGCTCGATCGGACCGCGCGCTTCTCGGACACGGCGCGGCGGCTGCGCCGGATCCTCGGCATCTACGACGACCTGCCAGAGCCCGACAAGCCGGCGCAGTCGATCGTGCTGCCCGAAGGCCTCGACGAGATGACTCCGAACCTGGCGCGCGCGGGCGAGCTGCTGCAGCTCGGCAGCATCCTGCACAACGTCGAAGCGATGCGACGGGCCTGTGAGGCCGCCCGCTGCCGCTTCGTGATGTGCTCGTTCCAGCACCTGGCCTGCGCCGGCCTGCGCTGCGGCCTCCGGGAAGGCCACTCGCTCTACAGCGCGCTCAATGTCACCTACTGGCCGCTGACCTACGAGTCGGTGCAACGGCTGTCGGATCTGCAGAACCGCTACTTCGAGGCCTGGGCCGCCGCCCACGAGGTGCCGTTCCTCGACGTCGCCAACTGGCTGCCCGACGACCCGCTGCTGTTCTCCGACATGGTCCACGCCTCGGTGCTCGGCTCACGCCTGCGCGGCTGGGTCATGTTCTGCGGCCTCGTGCCGATCCTCGCCCGCGACCTCGCCAGCGGCGTGGTCCCGGTCGCCGACACCGTCCTCGATGCGGAGCATCCCTACCTGAAGCCGGCGCGCCACGTCACCGCCGCCGAACTCGACGGCCGGTAGCTACCTGCGCCGCTTCCCCTGCTGCAGCAACTCGACCATCGCCTCACCCATGGCCAGACCGACGTTCATGTAGGTCTTGGCGTTGCCACCGTAGTGGGCGTTGGAGCTCGAGCCCATGCTGAGCGGGTGCGTGTAGACGGTCGCGACTGAGCCCTCGAGGCGCGGGTTCTTGTTCGCGTCGCTGAGGTCGAACATGCCCTCGATGATCAGCTTCTCGTTGCCCTCGGCGGCGTCCCTGTCGGTCTGGCCCAGGGTGGCGCAGACGAACTTCGCGTCAGGCGCGTCGAACTCCTTGCGCAGCGCGGTGACGAGGCGGACGAGGTTGTCGCCGTACTTGCTGGCCAGCCCGGCGTCGTAGCGGTCCTTGTCACCCTGCCACCACAGGAAGCCCGCGACCTCGAACTTCCTCGCGCCGGGATAGAACCTGCCCAGGTCTTCGAGCACGGCCTTCGCGCGCGCGACGTCTCCCGCGAACTGACAGCCTGCAGTCCAGCCGATCGGCTCCGGCTTCGTGCCTTCCTCCCACTTCATCGGGCTCTGACCGTAGCCGGCATACACGAAGGTCTTACCGCTCGCGGGGTCGTGGAACTCGTACGACTCCGAACCCGGCGGCAGCAGGTCCCAGCCGAGGCTGCGGTTGCCGATCGAACTCTTGAGGATCAGCACGGGCGCGTCGAGCGCGTTGCCGAGCTGGTGGCCGATACCCTGCTCGATGCCGATCTTCTTGCCCGAGACCGTCAGCCAATCGTTGCGCTTGACGCTCGTCTTGCCGGGCCCGCCGCTGCCCATCACGTGCACGTTGCGCACGTCGTGCCGCGCAGTCCAGCCGCCGGAGTCGTCGACGAGGAACGGGTAGAGCCCCTCCTCCTTGACCGCGTGCTCGAGCGTCCCCTCGCCGCCCTCGACCTTGCCCATCTCGAGCGTGTTCGACTGGCCCATGACGAGGAAGACCTGGACCGGCTTCTTCATGTCGGCGGGCTTGCCGTCGGGAGCCGGCAGGTCCTGCGCCGCCGATGGCAGCGCCGTGCCGATCATCAAGAGCGGGCCGAACAGGACGCCGGCGAGGGGGTTGGCTGGCCGCATGGATCTTGCTTCTGGTTCGAGGGGAATCGTCGATCGCAGGGACACGCATCGTCCCGCTTCGGCGGGCGCATCACACCACGATGCGCGACAGTATCAGACGAAGCCCCGCGACCCGGCGGACAACGGCCGGCCGTGGTGCCGGCACGTCCCTCCGCATCGACGATCAACGTACCTTGCGCCGGTAGGGCGCCGGCCAGGGTGAGCAGGACAAGTAGATCGATGATGAGCCCGGCTTGACCCGGCAAGCCGGTAACCGAAGGGGTTGAACGAGGTAAGTCCCCTGCAATAGTGGGCCACCCCCGTATGGGTAATCGAGCATGATCATCACTGACAAACTCACCCTGGCTGCGGCCGCCGCTTGGTGTCTGAGCGCAGCCACGATGGCGCAGGCCATTCCCGACCGCGCGACGCTCAACTCGATCCTGTCGCCCAATCACACGCTGGAAACCTTCGAAGCGTTCACCGCTGTCGGCACGATCGCACCGGCAATCGACCTCGGCAGAGCGTCCCTGGACAGCGAGACGGAGTTCCAACACCCGACAGCAGGTCACTGGGGACCGAATCTCGTCGCGCCCGGGGCCACCTACTCGGTTGGGGGTCTGATCACGTGGATTACCGGTGGCACGGCAGGTCACGCGTCCCGTTGTATCGGTAATCCGTCGGGCCCCACCACGGGGTGGCTGCACATCGACTACACGATTCCCGTTCCCGCCTGTGGGCTGGACGTCTCCGTCGGCTTCTTCTGGGGCGGCTCGGGCGTCGCCACGTTCAAGGATCCTGCCGGCGCCGTGCTCGGCACGGTTCCTTTCTCCACGACCTTTGGCACCAACGCTTTCGTCGGTTGGCAGTCGGCGTCCGGAATCGGACGGGTCGAGATCTCCTCAGGGAGCTCGCCGTTCCCACCCTACTCACCTGCCATCGACAACCATGCCTACGACATCGACGCGTCATTGATCGCACGGCGGGCCGACTTCGGCACCGGGTGCAACCAGTTCCTGGCGACGGTGCATCAGAAGTACTATGGCAACTCGTTCGACCTCGCCAACACGAGCCTGCGCTTCGACCCGATCAGCAATGGCTACGCGGTGACCACGGGCACGCAGCCTGTAGTGACGCCGACCGCAGCGCCGATCGCGCTCGGCAACGGACAGGTCGTACCGCTGGCGCTCGGTTGGACCTTCCCGCATTCGATGGGCTCGACGTCGACGCTGTGGCTGTCGAGCAGCGGGTCGGTGCACATGCAGCCGTACACCTATCCCCCGTATACGGCGTCGTTCGAGCTGACGAACATTCCCGGGCCGGTGTTCGCGGCGCGGATGGCACACCTGGCGCCGGGCTCAGGTGGCACGGTGACGTTCGAGAACGACGCGGTCAACGGCATCGCGACGATCACGTTCGACCAGGTGTCGACCGTGTTCGCCAACGTCTGGTTGCAGACGTTCCAGATGGTTTTCTCCGCGACCGGGTCGGTCGAGTTCCGCTACGGTGCGTGCTCACCGATTCCGCAAGAGACGGTCACCGGTTGGAGCCCCGGTCTGGGCAGCCTACCCACCGTCCCGGTCGACCTGTCGGCGATCACCTACCTCGAAGTGCCGGGAGTCGACTCGCGCGCCCTGGATCTGAGCGTGAGCGCGCGGCCGATCCTTGGTACGACGATCGACCTGACCCTCGATCACATCCCTGCCGGCAGCGCGATCGCGGCGCATGTGATCGGCCTGTCGCAGACCACCCCTCCGCTCGATCTGACCCAGTTCGGCGGCGCGGGCTGCTTCGGCCTGGTCTCGCCCGACGCCATCGTGATCACGCCATCGCCGGCGAGCGCGGCGGTCTACTCATTGGTCCTGCCGGCGACGCCGGGCCTCCTCGGAGTGACGATGTTAGCGCAGGGCCTGGTCTACGGACCGCACGGGCTCAACGGTCCGCCCGGCGTGATGTCCTCCGACGCCTTGCGACTCGTGACCGGCACCATGTGATCTGTCGGGCAGCTCGCACGTGAGCTCGGCAGGTGCCCGGATACAACACGCTCAGATGCGCGCCTTCGTCCTTCGCCTCGCCACCGTGCCTGCGCTGGCCATCCCCCTTCCCATTCCGCTGCCGGCACAGGGCACGCCGGCCACCGTCGCCACGCACTACTTCTATTGGTATCGCTGGCCGAACGAGCACTTCAACGAGCCCGGCGCGCCGGGCCGCGAAGGCCATGCCCGTCACTTCGCCGAACCGACCAAGGTCAGCTACCTCTCGGCCGACTGGCACCGCGCCAACTTCACCGCGATGCGCGCGGCCGGCATCGACGTCGCGCTGCCGGTCTACTGGGGTGCGCCCGGCGCCTACGAGCGCCCGAACCTCGCCTTCTCGCGGCGCGGGTTGCCGCCGATGGTCGAAGCCCTCGACGCGATGACGGCGGCCGGCGAGACGCCGCCCAAGCTCGGCCTGTTCTACGACACCAGCACTCTGGCCAACGACGTCTGCGGGCGCATGCCGCGCGGCGGCAGGACCGACCTCACGACCGACGCCGGCATCGAACTCTTCTGCACGACGGTCACCGACTACTTCGCGGCGATCCCGGCGCGGCATCGGGCGCGCCACCGTGGCGGCGCGCTCGTCGTGCTCTACGTCAGCGCCTTCGCCAGCCGCCACGACGCGACCCTCGGCGGCGCACTGCGCGAACGTTTCGCCGAACTGTTCCCCGGCGAGCAGGTATGCCTGGTCGCCGACGCCTCGTGGGGCGACATCGGTCAGGACCTGACGACCGCATGGGGCGCAGCACTCTGGGGACCGAAGCTGTTTCCCGGCGTGGCGCAGATCGGCGCCGGCTATGACGACCGGCCGGTCCCCGGGCGACGCACGCCGGTGCGCGAGCGCGAGGACGGCGCGTTCTACGCGAACTCGTGGCGGGCGGCGCTGCGCCATCGGCCCGAGCTCGTGCTGCTCGAGACCTGGAACGAGATGCACGAAGGCACCGAGCTGTGCCCGACGCGCGAGGAAGGACGTCGCTACCTCGAGCTGACGGCGGCGTGGGTGCGGCGGCTGCGCGCCGGCGAGGATGGCGGCGAACCGGTCGCGCCGCAGTACCCAGAGCCGCGCGCGCGGCCCGACCTGTCGTGGGGCGAGGAAGCGAAGGGGCGACGCGAGGTCGCCGTCGACTTCGCCGCCGGCACGCGCCGCGGCCTGCGCGAGGTGGTCTGCGAGGACGGACCGTGCGGCGTCGACGGCAGCGCGCTGCGCCCGGGCCGGGTGCCGGCGACGCTCGGCAACTACCTCTACTTCCAGGTCAGCGACCACTTCGCCTTCGACGTCGATGGCGACTTCGAGCTCGAAGTGCGAAGCCACGGCGATGCCAGGCTGTGGCTCGAGTACGACTCGCGCGACGCGGCGGCGACGCTGGCCGGGGCCTACACCGCGCTGCGGCCGGCCCGATCCGAACGCGACGGCGACGGGCTCGTCGAGACCTACCGGCTGACCGGCGCGCGCTTCGCCAACCGCCAGAACGGCGGCGCCGACTTCCGACTCGTGCTGCCCCAGCGGACGGCGGCGATCGGCGGGATCGTGCTGCGGCGGCTGTGATGCACTGACTCCATCGAGCCGGAGACCTGAGAACGGCGAACGACCTTCACGACTGCAGCCCACTCATCGCAGTCGAACACCTGGAGACCGGAATCCGCGAACTTCGGGGCGCCCCCGGGACACCTACGCCCGAGCGGCAGCGAGCCGTCTCACCGGTGACGATCGGC
>JAGQRA010000523.1 GCA_020425885.1 Planctomycetota bacterium
CGTCGGGCAACAGCAGTCGCTGGCCATCGAGGACGACAACTACTCCGGCGCGGTCTTCGATCGCCGCAAGGCCGAGGCCTTGCATCAGGTCGATCGCAACACCGAGCAGGAGGTCATTCGCGCCCGCCGTCGTGAGATCGAGGCGCAGGATCAGCTGATCGAGGCCCGCGCCGGCTATGACCGCGCCCTCGACGAGTTCAAGATCCTGCTCGGCCTGCAGACGACGGAGCTGATCGACGTCGAGATCAGCGAGCCGCCGTATGAGCCGGTGCGCATCACCGAGGCCTCCGCCGTCGCCGCGGCCCGGCACAACCGGCTCGACATCATCAGCGAACGCCAGCAGGTCGAAGACGCCGAGCGTTCGCTGCGGCTGGCCGAGAACGGCCTGCTGCCCAACCTCGACCTGACCGCCAGCTACGGGCTGTCGGGCACCGACACCGAACTGGGCGGCGCGGGACCCGATCGTTGGAGCTCGTCGGTCGGCCTCAACTTCGAGGTGCCCCTGCAGCGCAAGTCCGAGCGCAACAGCTACCGCAGCGCCGTCATCCAGGTCGAGCAGATCAAGCGCGGCTTCACGCAACGGCTCGACCAGCTCGACCTCGAGATCCGCGACGCGCTGCGTCGGCTGCGCAGCATCGAGCAGCGCGTCGGCCTGCAACGGGAGCAGATCCAGCAGGAGCGCGGCGCCGTGACCCTCAACGAGATCCGCTACGAATCGGGCAAGCTCGACAACCGCGAGCTGCTCGAAGCCCGGCAGGCCCTGGTCAACGCGCAGAACGCGCTGATCCGGCTCAAGGTGGACCACTTCATCGCCCGGCTCTCGCTGCTGCGGGACATGGGGCTGTTCTTCGTCGATGAATCGGGAATGTGGCAATGAACGTCAAGATCGCTGTAGGTGCAGTCCTCGTTCTCGCGCTCGGGGCGTGGTTCTGGGGAAGTTCGGGCGAGGTCGCGGCCAGCGTCGACGACACCGGTGAGCTGTTCGAGGTGCGGCGCGACGATCTCCGCATCACCATCACCGAGAACGGCACGATGGTGGCGAAGGAATCGAAGAAGGTCGAACCGAAGCTGCGCGGGCAGGGCAAGATCACGTTCCTCGTCGAGGAGGGCAAGGTGGTCGAGCAGGACGAGATCGTCTGCAAGCTCGACCCGACCAGCCTCGAGGAGCGCATCGAGAGCCTGCAACTCGAGATCCTGCAGACCGAGACCAGCCTGAAGACGGCGCGTCGCGAGCACGAGATCACCGAGGTCGAGAACGTCGCCAACAAGGCCAAGGCCGGGGTCGCGCTGGAGCGTGCCCAGAAGGAGCTCGAGAAATACCGCGACGGCGAGGCGCCGCAGCAACACAAGAAGCTCGAGGTCGCGATCAAGGACGCCGAGACCGACTTCAATCGCAAGAAGAAGAACCTCGAGGACTCGCAGAAGCTGCTGGCCGAGAACTTCATCCGCAAGTCCGAGCTCGAGGATCACCAGATCGACTTCGAGCGTGCCACCGTGCAGAAGGAGGGGGCCGACCTCGATCTGATGATCTTCGACAAGTACACCTATCCGATGCAGATGGCGGATCTGCAGACCAAGGTAGCGGACGCGACCCGGGATGTGGAGACGACCGCGAAGCGGGCCGAGTCGACCCTGGAGCAGAAGGCCGTCACGGTGCAGTCGAACGAGAAGCGGCTCAAGGCGCAGCAGAAGCAGCTCGAGGAGCGCAAGGAAGAGCTCGAGAACATGTCGCTGAAGGCGCCCTGTCCGGGCATCGTGGTCTATGGCGATCCGCACCAGCCCTGGTATCGCGAAGACATCAAGGTCGGTGGCGAGATCTGGGGTGGGCACACCGTGATGACGATCCCGGATCTGCGCGTGATGCAGGTCAAGGTCGAGGTGCACGAGGCCGACATCGACAAGGTCGCGGTCGGGCAGAAGGCGGTCGTCACCATGGACACCTACCTCGGCATGACGCTGGAGGGCGAGGTGTCGAAGATCGCTTCGATCGCCGGCGGACAGAACCAATGGGGCGGCTCGGGCCAGGTGAAGAAGTTCGACGTCGAGATCACGATCATGGCCGAGAGCCTCGACAAGACCCTGCGTCCTGGCATCAGCGCCAAGGCGGAGATCCAGATCGAGACCAGGACCGGCGTGTTGTTCGTGCCGTTGCAGAGCGTCTTCGCCGAGGACGGCGAGCAGTTCTGCCACGTCATGGAGTCCGACAAGGGGCCGCAGCGCCGCAAGGTCGAGATCGGCGCCGCCAACGAGAACTACGTCGAGATCACGGCCGGGCTCGTCGAAGGCGAGAAGGTGCTGCTCTACAACCCGTTGATGCCGGAGTTCGGCGGTCGCAAGGACGAGGCCGGAGCCGAGGATGCCAAGTCGCCTGACCAGGGCGGGGCCAAGTCGGGCAGCACGGGCACGCCCGTCGAGGCCAGTGCCAGCAAGGGAGGGGGCTGACCGTGGTCGCCGATCCGCAGCGCGCGGTCCTCGATCTGCGCGGCATCACCAAGTCCTACGGCAGCGTGCAGAACCCGCTGCCGGTGCTGCGCGGCATCGACCTCACCGTACACGAGGGCGAATACGTCGCCATCGTCGGGGCCTCGGGCTCCGGCAAGTCGACCTTGCTCAACATCCTCGGTTGTCTCGATCGGCCGACGGGCGGGTCCTATCTGCTGGTCGGCGACGACGTCGCCAAGCTGGACGACCTGAGTCTGTCGCACGTGCGCAAGACCCGTATCGGCTTCGTCTTCCAGTCGTTCCAACTGGTGTCGCATCTGTCGGTGGCCGAGAACGTCGAGCTGCCGCTGCTCTATGCCCGGGTGCCGCGCAAGGTGCGGCGCGAACGATCGCGGGCCTTGATCGACCGCGTCGGTCTCGGCCATCGCCTCTCGCACGTGCCCACCCAGCTGTCCGGTGGCGAGTGCCAGCGCGCCGCGCTGGCCCGGGCGTTGGTCAACGAGCCGGCGCTGATCCTCGCCGACGAGCCGACCGGCAATCTCGATTCCAAGACCTCGGCCGAGATCATGAAGCTGTTCGTCGAGCTGCACCGGAGCGGCCGCACGATCGTGATGATCACCCACGACCCGAGCGTCGCCGCGATCGCGGGGCGTCGGATCACGTTGCGCGACGGCCAGGTCGAGCGCGAAGACGGCTCGGTGGCAGACGAGGCGGAGGCGGCATGTTCGGCGAACTGATCCTCGAGGCGTTGCGCAATCTGCGACGGCACAAGCTGCGGTCGTTGCTGACCGCGCTCGGCATCATCTTCGGCATCGCGTCGGTGGTCTCGATGGTCTCTGCCGGCGAGGGCGCGCGCCGCGCGATCCTCGAGCAGATCGAGGAGCTGGGCACGACCAACATCATCATCAACGCGCAGAAGCCGCCCGCCGAGCAGAACGCGAAGAAGGCCGAGGGCAGCTACGTGCTGCGCTACGGCCTGACCTTCCGCGATCTCGAGCAGATCAGGGCCACGCTGCCGAAGGTCACAGCGGCGCTGCCGGTGCACGACGTCAAGGACTGGATCTGGTTTCGCGGTCGGCGCGTCGAGGCCAAGATCCACGGCGTCACTCCCGACTACTTCAGCCAGCTCGGCATGAAGCCGATCCACGGCCGGGTCCTGGCCGCCGGGGACACCAGCAACCGCGGCCGCGTATGCGTGGTCCGGGCCCGCGTCATCCACGAGGCGCGCTATCTCGGCGACCCGCTGCAGCTGGACCTCAAGATCGGTTCGCAGTTCTACCGCGTCGTCGGGGTGTTGCCCGACTTCGCCACCGACAATCCCGACCGTGAGATCCTCGGCATCGACGACCGGGCGATGGAGGTCTACGTACCTTTCGACACCGTCGTCGACCGGCTCGGCTTCGCCAGCTACACCTCCGACGAGGGCGCTTCGGAGAACACCCGCGTCGAACTGCACCAGATCGTCTGCACCGTCGACGGCGAGCAGAACGTGCCGGCCGCCGCCCGCGGCGTGCACGCCATCCTCGAGAAGTTCCACGAGCGCCGCGACTACTCGGTGACCGTGCCGATCGAACTGCTGCAGCAGCGGGCCCGCACGCAGCGTACGTTCGACCTGGTGCTGCCGTTGATCGCCGGCATCTCGCTGCTGGTCGGCGGCATCGGCATCCTCAACATCATGTTGGCCAGCGTCACCGAGCGCACCCGTGAGATCGGCATCCGGCGCGCCATCGGTGCCTCGCAGGGCGACATCACGCTGCAGTTCCTGATCGAGACGATCACGCTGACGTTCATCGGCGGCATCCTCGGCATCGTGCTCGGCGTCGGCGGCGCGATGCTGATCGAACGGGTCACCGATTGGAAGCCGGTGATCACGCCCTGGGCCGTCGCCCTGGCGATGGGGATCTCGTGTCTGACCGGAGTCGTCTTCGGGCTCTACCCGGCACGCCGTGCGGCGTTGATGGATCCGGTGCGGGCGCTGCGCTACGACTAGCCTGGAGCACCGAGCCCGCTACGTTCACCCAGCCCCGCTTCCCCGGCCGTCGCTAGTCTGGAAGAACGTAGCGGGTTCGGTACTCCACTGCGCTACGACTATCGGGGTGGATCCGCGCATCGCTGACAAGGTTGCCCGCTTTCCGACCGGGCCGGGCGTCTACGTCTTCACCGACGCGAGTGGCGCCGCGCTCTACGTCGGCAAGGCCGCCGACCTGCGGGCGCGGGTGCGGAGCTACCTGAAGCCGGGGGGCGACGGACGCTATCAGCTGCGGTTCCTGGCCGCCGACGCGGTCGATGTCGAGTTCCTCGCCACCGCGACCGAGCAGGAGGCGCTGCTGCTCGAGAACACGGTCATCAAGAAGCGGAAGCCGCGCTACAACATCAAGCTCAAGGACGACAAGGCGTTCCTGTTGCTGCGGCTCGATCGCGGCGAACCCTGGCCCTGGTATCGTCTGGTCCGGCGGCGGGCCGATGACGGTGCGCTCTACTTCGGCCCGTTCGCGTCGGCCAAGTCGGTGCGCCGGACCCTGCGCCTGCTGCACAAGATCACGCCGTTGCGCGACTGCTCCGACGCGGTGTTCACGAACCGCGCGCGGCCCTGCATCAAGCACCAGATCGGTCGCTGCCCGGCGCCGTGCACCGGTCTGATCGAACGCGAGGCCTACGACATCCTGCTCGATCATTCGATCCGGATCCTGCGCGGCGAGGTCGGCCCGGTTCTCGGTGAGCTGCGGCAGCGCATGCAGGCCGCGGTCGACGGTCTCGAGTTCGAACGTGCCCAGGCGATCAAGGAGCAGATCCAGGCGTTGCAGTCGGTGGCCGAACCCCAGGCCGTGGTCGCCGCGGCGGGCGACGAGGACGCGCTCGGCATCCATCGTGTCGGCGACGAGGTCACGGTGGCGTTGCTGGCCTTCCGCGGTGGCGCGCTGGAGAGTTCGCGTCGCCACGCCTTTCGCACGTCGTTGCCGGACGAGCTGCTGCTCGGCGAACTGCTGGGACGCTTCTACGAAGGCGATCGCTACGTGCCGCCGGCGTTGCTGCTGCCGCGCCTGCCGTCGGAGTCGGCGATCATCGCCGGCTGGCTCGCCGACAAGCGCGGCGGCAAGGTCGAGTTGCTGCTGCCGCAACGGGGGCAGCGTCGCCGTCACCTCGAGCTGGCGGAACAGAATGCCGCGCTGGCCGACGCGATGGCGGCCGACGCCGAGGCACGCCGCCTCGCCGGCAGCGAACGGCTGGCGGCGCTGCTCGGCCTGGCGGACCCGCCCGAACGTCTGCACTGTCTCGATGTCTCGACGATCCAGGGGACCAGCACGGTGGCCTCGCGCGTCTGCTTCGTCGGCGGCCGGCCGAACAAGACCCAATACCGACGCTTCCGGATCACGGCCGAGCACGCCGGCGACGACTTCTCGGCGATGGCGGAGGCGGTGCGACGGAGCCTGCGTCTCTGTCTCGAACGCGACGACGAGGAACTGCCGCAGGTGCTGGTGGTCGACGGTGGCCGCGGCCAGCTGAAGGCGGCGCAGGCGGCGGTGCTGGAACTCGGGCTGCAGGATGATCTGGTGCTCTGCGGTCTGGCCAAGAGCCGACTGCGTGGCGTCGGGGATGATCGCCGGGAGAGCGGCGAGCGCCTTGTCACTGGCGTGGCGGCCGAAGCCTTGCGCCTCGCCGATCGGGCTCCGGAGACCCTGCTGTTGGCGGCCCTGCGGGACGAGGCCCACCGTTTCGCGATTACCTACCACCGTCAGCGACGGGGCCGCATCGGCAGCGAACTCGACCAGATTCCGGGCATCGGTCTGGCGCGGCGCCGGACGCTGTTGCGCCGCTTCGGTTCGCTCACCGCCTTGCGCGCTGCCTCGCTCGAGCAACTGCAGGCCGTGCCGGGATTGCCGGCCCAGGTCGCGGCGGCAGTCTGGCAGGCACTCCGCGTGAGCGGTGAGTAGCTGCGCCGAGACCGGCGATGTCCGCTCTGGCTTCGCCAACGTGGATAGGCCGCGCAGTCGGTCGCCGAATGGGCGTAGACTGGCCGGCCTCGTCACTTCGCACCTCGCACCGCACCGCCATGATCACTCGTCTCGTCTTCCGTCTCGCTGCCGGCGTTCTATGCGTCGCCACCGCCGTTCAGGCCCAGAACATCGTCGCCCAATCGAGCGGCATTCCCAATCCGACCGGCGTCTTCGATTTCGGCGCGGGTCTCTTCCCCAACTTCACGCCGGTCACGACGCAGTTCATCGGCATCACGGTCGACCACGCCAGGTACTTCACTACCGCCAGCAACAACAACCTGGTGGGTGGCTTCCTGACCAATGACTTCAGCGGGCCGCCGAACACCGTGACCATCCGGTTCGGGTTCGACGTCACGGACCTGAGCTTCGTCTATCACCAGATCGGGACCTCGGGGCCGTCGACGATCCGCGCCCTGCACGACGGCAACGTCGTCGGCTCGATCACCGGGACCTGGAATCACTCGCAGCCGAACAACTACTTCGGCTTCACCAACGGCCTCTTCGACGAGGTGCAGATCGACTTCGTCACCGATTTCAACATCGACACCCTCGCCTACCGCAGCCAGGCCGCGGCATGCATCGTCTACAACGGCACCGGGGTCAACCCGCTCGGCTTCACCTGCACGGCGTCGCCGGTGCTCGGCGGGACTTGGATCGGCCGCATCGCGACCAATCCGAGCACCGTGCTGACGGTGCTCGGCTTCTCGCCTGCCGGCCTCGCGGCGCCGAGCGCATTGTTCGGCGGGGAACTGCTGTTGCCGAGCGTGCCGCCACCGATGGGATTCCTCGGCAGTGGCGCATACTCGATGGCGATCCCGACGGGCGCGGGCTGGATCGGGACGGCGATCGGGTTCCAGGGCTTCCGCGTCGACAGCCAGGCC
>JAGQRA010000524.1 GCA_020425885.1 Planctomycetota bacterium
GCTGGTTCGAGCCGCTGCCCGTGCTCTACGATCGCCAGACACCGCAATGTAACCGCATGCTGCTGGCCACCGACTTCCTGCCCTCGCCGGACACGGCCAGAGACCCCGGAATCCTGGCGTGAGCGATCCGGTCTCGCACCTCGGCGACCTGCTCGCCGCCGGCGGACCGATCGCGCGTCGGCTGCCCGGCTTCGAGGTGCGGCCGCAGCAGATCGAACTGGCGGCCGCGATCGAGCGGGCGTTCGCTGACGGCCGCCACCTCGTCGCCGAGGCCGGCACCGGCACCGGCAAATCGTTCGCCTACCTGCTGCCCGCCGCGATGTGGGCCGATCGCCACCAAGGCCAGGGCCCGGTCGTGATCTCGACCCGGACCATCGCCCTGCAGGAACAGCTCGAGCAGAAGGACCTGCCCTTCCTGCACGCGGTGTTGCCGTTCGAGTGGTCCTCGGTCACGGCGATCGGCCGCAACAACTACGTCTGCCTGCGCCGGATGCACCTGGCGACGCGCGAGCAGGGCCTGTTCGACGATCCCGACCGCGGCGCCGAACTGCAGCAGATCGTCGACTGGTCGGTGCGCGCCAGGGACGGCACGCGCCACGAGCTCGCGCCGCCGCCTTCGCCCGAGGTCTGGGAGGAGGTGCAGGCCGAACACGGCAACTGCCTGCAGCGGGCCTGCAAGCACTACGACCAGTGCCATTGGCAACGCGCCCGCCGGCGCATGCAGACCGCGCAGGTCCTGGTCGTCAACCATTCGCTCTACTTCGCCGATCTCGCGCTGCGCATCGCCGGCGCCTCGTACCTGCCCGAGCATCGGGTGGTGATCTTCGACGAGGCCCATCACCTCGAGCGCGTCGCGACCGAGAGCCTCGGCCTGCGGCTGGGCCCGCGCACGATTCACTGGCACCTGCGCCGACTGCATTCGCGCCGCGGCGACCGCAGCCTGCTCCAGCGACACGGCACGCCGGCAGCCCGGCTGCTCTGGGAGGAGGTCCGCCAGCACAACGACGGCTTCTTCGAGTGGCTGACCGAACGCCTGCAATCGGCGGCCGGCGGTCAGGGCGGCCTGGCGCTGCACGACGAGCCGCTGCCGGAGCCGTTGACGCCGACCCTGCGCGCGCTCGGCGAGGAGGTGGCGACGGCGGCGATTCGCGCCGAGCAGGTCGACGTCCGCATGGAGTTGCAGGCCCGGGCCAGCGGCATCGAATCGCTGTGCGCGATACTCGCCACGCTTTGTCGTCCGGATCCCCGAGCCGAGACGCCGCTGGTGCGTTGGCTCGAGCCATCGCGCCACGGTGCCATCCTGTGCGCCGCCCCGCTCGATGTCAGCGCCACCCTGCGGCAGCATCTCTTCGGCAACGGTCCGACCTCGGTCCTGGTCAGCGCCACGATGGGGACCGGCGACGACGCCGAGTTCCGCTGGTTCCGGCAGCGCCTCGGCCTCGAGCGGGCGACCGCCTTGCAGCTCGACTCACCGTTCGACTACGACCGCGCCGTCGAGATCGTGATCGAGGAGGCGATGCCCGATCCGACGCAGCAGGAGCGGGCCTTCCGCGTCGAAGCCGCCGAGCGCACCGCCCGGCACATCCTCGACAACGGCGGCCACGCGCTCGTGCTCTGCACGTCGTGGGCCATGGTACGAGAGTTCGCCGAGCGCCTGCGTCCCCGCCTCGAGTTCGAGGGCATCGAGCTGCTCGTGCAAGGCGAGGCGCCGCTGAACCACCTGCTGGCGAAGAAGCGCGACGTCCCGACCTCGGTGTTGCTCGGCACCGACAGCCTGTGGGAGGGCATCGACGTGCCCGGCGAAGCGCTGAGCCTGCTCGTCATCACGCGGCTGCCGTTCCAGAATCCGAGCCACCCGCTGACCAAGGCCCGCCTCTCGAACCTCGCCAGGCAGGGCAAGGAGCCGTTCGCCGATCACTCCCTGCCGGAGGCGATCCTCAAGTTCCGCCAGGGCTTCGGCCGGCTGATCCGCAACGAGCACGACCGCGGCAAGGTCGTGATCCTCGACCCGCGGGTCCGAACCAAGGCCTACGGCCGACGATTCCTCGCGGCGTTGCCGTTCTCGCCGGACTTCGAGGGTTGGTAAGGCCGCTGACCTCGCGGCCCGAGCGGCAGATCCCGGCGGGCCTGACCACGTTTCACTTCACGCGACGGATCCATCGTCCGGTCGTCCACGAGAGGCTATCGGAATGATATCATTCCAATAGCAGACAACCCGGACGCCCATGAACAGCCCTTCCCGCGAACTCACCTACCCCAATCCTGGCCCCGGCCTGCCGATGCTGCTGCTCGGCCTGCTGCTGATCCCGGCCGGCATCACCGGCATAGTCTTCGGCGGCATGTTCTGCGAGGAACAGGCCCCTGGCATCGGCGTGCCGCTGATCCTCGCGTCGGTGGCGGGCATCATCGGCGCCGTCCTGATCCTGGTCGGCTGCACCCTCGTCAACCCGAACCAGTCCAAGGTCGCGGTGCTGTTCGGCAAGTACAAGGGCACCCTGCGCCAGGACGGCTTCTTCTGGATCAACCCGTTCACGATGCGGCGCCCGATCAGCCTGCGGGCCCACAACTTCAACAGCGACAAGCTCAAGGTCAACGACCTCCGCGGCAACCCGATCGAGATCGGCGCCGTCGTCGTCTGGCGCGTGCGCGACACGGCGCAGGCGGCGTTCGACGTCGAGGACCACGAGTCCTACGTCGAGGTGCAGACCGAGTCGGCGGTGCGCCACCTGGCATCTACCCACCCCTACGACACGCCGCGCGACGACGAGATCTCGCTGCGTGGCAGCAGCGAGACGATCAACGACCAGCTGCAACAGGAGCTCGAGACCCGGCTGCAGATGGCCGGCATCCAGGTGCTCGAGGCGCGCCTGAGCCACCTCGCCTACGCGCCCGAGATCGCCAGCGCGATGCTGCAACGGCAGCAGGCCGAGGCCATCATCGACGCCCGCACGCGCATCGTCGAAGGCGCGACCAGCATGGTCCAGATGGCGATCGAGAACCTCGAGCAGGGTTCGGTCGTCGATCTCGACGAGGAGCGCAAGGCGCAGATGGTCAGCAACCTGCTGGTCGTGCTCTGCAGCGAGCGCGGCACCCAGCCCGTCATCAACGCCGGCACGCTCTACGGATAGAAGGCGTGGCCGACGAGAAGAAGGGCTTCCTGCTGCGGCTGCCGCCGCGCCTGCTCGACGAGCTGCGGCGCTGGGCCGAGCAGGACATGCGCAGCGTCAACGGCCAGATCGAATGGCTGCTACGCGATGCGGTGACGCGAAGGCTGGGGCAGGATCCGTTGGCGGCGACGAAATCGCCGGTGACGAAGAAGGCGGCCAGACGGCGCGGCGGCGGCTGATCGAGCGGCGTGCGGCGAGCAGCCCACCGCCGGACGTCACGCCCCGTACTTCTTGATGGCGGCGTCGAGCTTCGACAACACCTTCAGGATGTAGCCGGCGACGAGTCCGACCGCGACGGCGATGACGAGGAAGAAGGTCGCCGGTTCGAGCTTGCCCTGCAGCACGCCGAGGAAGCCCGAGAACTTGTTGCCGACCGCGGTGGCGAAGAACCAGCCGCCCATGGTCAGACCGACGAAGCGCTTCGGGCTGAGCTTGGTGACCAGCGACAGCGCCATCGGCGACAGGAACAGCTCGCCGACCGTGACGATGGCGTAGAAGCCCATCAGCCACATGCCGCTGACCTTGACGGCGCCGTTGTCGGACAGGAAGCCGGCGATCGCCATGAACAGCGCCGCCAACGCGGTGATGATCATGCCGCCGAGGATCTTGCGGGCCGTGCTGAAGTCGATCCGCCGGCGCATGGTCCAGGCGAAGAACATCATCACCAGCGGCGTGAAGGCGACGACGAAGAACGCGTTCCACGACTGGTAGAGCTCGGCATTGGCGGTGCGCAGGTATTCGCCCGGCGCCTCGAGCTCGGGCGGGTTGCCGGCGTACATCGCCTCGAAGTTCTCGGCCGTGACCAGGTAGGTCGCGAAGGTCTTGTCGCCGACCGTGCGCACGAACGCGACCCGCCTGGTCGGCTCGGCCAGATCCGGCACCTCGACCGAGAACACCTTCTTGCCGTGCGAGTCGGTGTCCTCCTTGACCTCGACCTTGGCGTAGATGTCGCAGCTGAGCTTCTTCAGGCTCTTCTGCGCCGCGGTCAGTTCGCCCTCGAGCGGCAGCTCCTCGACGCGGACCTCGCCGTACTTCTTCACCGCCAGGTCGTCCAGCCTGGCGGTCAGCTCGGCGAGGTTCTGCTCGTCCATCTTCTTCTGGCCGAACATCCGCGTCTGCTCCTTGGTCGCGATCTGCAACAGCGAGCTCCTGGCCGGACGCGGGATGTCGGCGGCGGCGTTCTTGTAGTAACCCGGATAGGCCGGACCGGCGAAGACGTTCTCGCCCTTGACCACGACCACATCGGCGATGGTGACGATCGGA
>JAGQRA010000525.1 GCA_020425885.1 Planctomycetota bacterium
AGGACTTCGGCGCCTTCGTCAAGATCAACGCCGTCAACGAGGGGCTGGTCCCCATCGAAGAGCTCGACGACAAGCACACCCGCAATGCCGCCGATATCGCCAACGAAGGCGACGAGATGATCGTCACCGTGCTCGGCGCCGACGACCGCGGGCGGCTGCGCCTGTCACGGCGACGCGCGCTCGGCGTCGACCCGTCCCAGATCGAGTACTGAACTGCCGAACTGCCGAAGCCCGACTTCAGTTCGGCAGCACGCCTCTGGGCGCGTGCACGATCGCCTCGGGGATCGACCGCGCGACGCGGCGGCCGTCGTCGAGCGACAGCAGCCGATAGGTATGCGTGACGGGCGGGCCGCTACGCACGACGCAGAGCGCCCCGGCTCGCAGCTCCTGCGCCTCGCGCGGTGACAGCTCGAGCCATGGCAGAGCGCCGTCGCCGGTCTCGAAGTAGAACTTCACCGCGCCAGGACCGGGCTTCCTGGCAGCGGCCAGCAGCGCGCGGGCGGCGGCGACCTCCGCGCGCAGCCGGCGTTCGCTTTCGCGCTGATCCTGTTCACGCCGGACCTTCTCGCGTTCGCGGGCCTGCAAGGCCTCGATCTCCTGTTGGCGCTGCTTCGCCTCCTGCTCGAGACCCTCGCGTCCCTTCTCGGTCCGCTCGACCCGCGCCTCGTGGGCCAGCCGCCTGGCATCCTTGTCCGACAGCAGCTTGGCCTTCTTGAACTGATCGCGCAGGTTCATGGCCGCCACATGCTACCGCACGGGCTCCGCGAAACGGACCGCGATGCCGACACCGCCGTCGCCGAGGTTGTCGACGCGGACGAGCTCGCCGGGCCGCACCGTGTCATCGTCGCCGATGCGAACGCGAACCGGGATCGCGCCCTCGACGCGGAAGTAGACCCCCTGCTCGGAGATGTTCTCGCCGGGCCCGACGTAGGTCCCGGGCAACAATTCGATCGTCACCGGCGCGTCGATGTCGACGCGTGCGCTGCGTCGTTGCTCGGCACCGGTCACCGCGGCGGGATCGTTCATGCCAGTCCCATCGGCATTTGCCCATCACAGCTGAATCGTGCCGGCTATCGTTCGCGGCGATGCCCGAGACCCCGTACCTGCGCGAGCCCGGATACGCGTTGCGCTACCGCGACGACCGCTTCCGCACCGGCAGCGGACCGGCCACGGACGTCCGCGAACGCCGCGCCCTGCGCCGGCTGTTGGCCCACGCGGGCGCGACGACCGGGCGCTGGCTCGACGCGCCATGCGGCGCCGGCCGCATGTCGGACGAACTGCCGCCGCCGGTTGTGCAGCTCGACCGCGACCCGGCCATGGTCGCGGCCGCCAACGGCCCCGGCCTCCGCGTCTGCGCCAGCGTCAACGCCCTGCCGTTCGCCGACGACAGCTTCGCGGGCGCACTGTGCCACCGACTGCTGCAGCATATTCCGACACCTGACGAACGCGTCACCATCCTGCGCGAGCTGGCACGCGTCACGAACGGTCCGATCGTCGTTTCCTTCTTCGACCGACTCAGCCTGCAACACCTGCGCCGCTGCGTTCGACGCCGCTTCGGCAAACGACGCTCGGGCCGTTCGGCGATCTCGAGGCGTGCCCTGCGTCGCGAGCTCGCGGCGGCAGGCCTGCAGCCGACCGCCGTCGCGGCCCTGCGTCGGTTCGTCAGCGACCAGACCCTGGTCCTCTGCGTGCGCGCCTGATCGGGACTCCATTCTGAGACCGACCCGGGCCGATAGGCACCGTGGACTGAGGAGATACACAATGCCCACGCTGCAGCCACCGACTCGAGACCCTGCCCAGGCTCCGACCATGGCCCCCCAGCGCACGACCGCGAAAGTCGCGGTCGAGCGCCTCACCCGCATCCTGCTGGTCGAGGACGAACCACTGACCGCCGAGGTCTTCGCCCAGGCCCTGGTGCGAGACGGGCATCAGGTCGTGGTCGCGCGCGACGGCGTCCAGGCGCTGCGGAGGCTGCGGAATCAGGTCCCCACCGTCGTCGTGCTCGACATGAACCTGCCCACGATGTCAGGGGCGGAAGTCGTACGCCGACTGCGCGCCGACGGCCACACCAAGCTGCCGGTCATCGTGGTGTCCGGGGCTTCGCCGAACTCCACGCTGCTGGATCGCAGCCAGCTCGAGCCGGGCACGTGGCTCGAGAAGCCGGTCAAGCCTCGCGACCTCGCGCGCATCGTGCGCCAGTTCGTGCGCGGCGCCGACGAGTGACCGTGCGCCACCCCGGGCCGCGCACCGAGAACCGGCGACTACCGTTCCCCGAACGGGCGCACGAAGGTGCGGATCGGCTCGACGAGCGACCGGATGCCGAACGTCCAAGCCGCCTCGTCCTGGCTGAGCTGCGCATAGTCCCGATCGACACCGCCCTCGGCCTTCTGCTTCGCCACGACCTGCAGGATCCGCAGCAGGCTCTGCCCACCCGGATAGCCGTGCAACGTGGCGAACCGAACGGAGCAGTCACCGAGCCTCTCCAGCGCGTTCGGCGTGATCGCCCCGGCCCCGATCAACACCAGCCCCTGCAGCGACGGCGCCAACTTCGCCAGCGACAAGGCGGCGACCGCGGCGGACTCGCGCTCGCAGACGAGCACGACCGGGCG
>JAGQRA010000526.1 GCA_020425885.1 Planctomycetota bacterium
CGACCAGTTCGGGATCCTCGCCGGGTCGGGCCGTGACCATGTCGGCCGGGTCCTTGATGCCTTGACCGGCGTCACTCATCACCACCATGCGCACCCGGATCCGGCTGTTGACGAGCTCGCGCATCGCCCGTTCGGCGGCGGTTCGGCCGGCACGGTCACCGTCGAACATGAGCACGATGCCTTCGCTGGCATAGCGCTCGATCAGTCGCACGTGCTCGGCCGTGAACGCCGTGCCGAGCGACGCCACGGCTCCCTCGAAACCGGCCGCATGACAGGCGATGACGTCGGTGTAGCCTTCCATCACGAGCAGCTGGCGAACGCCGGCTCGCTTGCTGTGATGCAGGCCGAACAGCAGCCGGCGCTTGTTGAAGAACGGCGACTCGGGTGAGTTCAGGTACTTCGGCGGCGTGTAGTCACCGACCGACTCTGCCTCCGGACTACCGGGCAAGAGCCGGCCGCCGAACGCGACGACGCGCCCGCGTTCATCATGGATCGGGAACATCACGCGCCCGGCGAACGCCTCGCGACCCGAGCGCAACAGCCCGGCGGCCTCGAGGATGTCGGCCGGCAACTTGCGCTCGCCGGCGAAGCGCTGCAGGGCGCCGCTCGGCGGGTGGTAACCCAGAGTCCAGGGCAGGATCGCATCTTCGAGCCCACGGCTCACCAGGTACTCGCGCGCGCGCTGCCCGCGCGGCAGATCGAGCTGCGCGCGGAAGAAGCCGGCGACCTCACCGAGCACGCGGTAAGGGTCCGGGCCTTGCCGGCGCTCGCGCTTCTGGAAGATGCCCTCGATCGCGATTCCGGCCCGTTCGGCCAGGATCTCCACCGCCTCGCGGAACGACACCCCATCGCGTTCCATGAGCCAGTTGAATACGTCACCGCTCTTGCCACAACCGAAGCAATGGTAGAACTGACTCTCGCGACTGACCGAGAACGACGGAGTGTTCTCGGCATGGAACGGGCAGAGCGCCAACAGATTGCGCCCCCGAGGCTTGAGCGGCATGTAGCTCTCGATCAGAGCCACCAGATCGGTGGCTTCCTTGATCCGCAGCTTGGCTTCCTCGAAGCGATCCATCGGGTTTGGGTGGCAGGGGCAGACAGCAAAGACAGCGCACTACACGGCAGGGCGCAAAAAGCCCGTGGGATCGTGCTCTGAAGTCTATCCCAGTCAAGGGCTTGCCGGAGCGGGTCAAAACTGATCACCGCCCGGCCCCCTGACCAGGACCGGTGTTTCCTCAAACCAGCTCACCGCCCTGTTGGCTGGCGCCCATGCCGAGGCCCAACCGCGTCCGGGTAGATACGTTCGTGTGTCCCGGGGCCGCTGCGAGTTGTGGAACCCCGCTTTGTAGCATGATGTTGGTTCGAGTCAAGGGCGCTGATCCATGGCGAACACGGGCTCTCGACGTTCCGAGCCGACGCGGTCTCGAGCCTCGACTCGGACCTCCGCATCACGCCTGCATTGCCTGCCACCAACCAGCGATCACATCGACCCCGTGCTCCTCGGCCCGGGTGGCCAGCAGGTCGGGCGCCAGCTCCGGAACCGGCCGATCGATCGCCGCCGCGGCGCGCACCAGGGTCGAGCGCAGCACCTTGCGCCGCTGCTGGAACAGGGTGCGGACGAAGCTCGCGAACTCACGCCGCGACGCCTCCGACATCAGCCCCGGCAAAGCGTCGGGCCGCCGCTCGAGGAGCACCACCGAAGACATCACCTTGGGTCGTGGCCGGAACACCTGCGGCGGGACATCGCGCAACACGGCAGCTGTGAAGAGGGACTGGACCACAACCGTGAGCCCGCCGAAGTCGGCCCCGCCGGCGGGTGCGGCGATGCGTTGCGCCAGTTCCTTCTGCACGAGCAGCAAGGCCCGCTCGGGCAAGACCGGCAAGGCTGCGACCTCGGCGAGCAGCGGCCCCGAGATCGAGTACGGCAGGTTGGCGACCAACAGCCCGCGGCCGCCGCGGCCCGGGGCATCCCGGAGTGCTGCTCCGATCGCCGGGGCCAGCGATCGCCCGGGTCCGGACATGGCATCGGTCAGCAGCAGTTCGACGTGGTCACAACCAGCCAGTTCGCGCCTCGCGATCTCGAGCAATCTGGGCTCGATCTCGATGCCGATGACATGGCCGGCTACCGCGGCCAGCTCACGCGTCAGGAATCCGAGACCGACCCCGATCTCGACGACCGTGTCCGTCGACCCGGCCCCCGACTGCTCGGCGAGCCAGCGATGCATGGACGGATCCAGCAGGAAGTTCTGACCTCTGGAGGTGCTCGGCCGAAAGCCGGCCGCCGCCATCGCGGCCAGATAGTGCGTGAACGGGGTCCGCTGCTTCACGCCTCAGACCTCGAGCCGCTGCCGCAGCCAGCTCGCCAATGGCCGGTCGAGTTCCTGCCTCGTCAGGCCACGAATGGCAGCCGGCCATGCCGCGCGCAACACGCGAAGGTGGCCCGAACGCGCCAGGAACCGGCGCAGTTGCTCCTGATCGCTGCTGCCAGGCCAGACGTCGGCCAGGATCATGGCGCGCAGCAACTCGACAGGCGTCGTGAACAACCGCGCTCCGGTGCGCAGGCGACGGTCCCCTGCCGGAACGTTCTCGATCAGGTTCTCCATGTTGCTCTGGAAGTTGGCACCGACGACCTCGCGCTCGGTTTCCGCCGATCGCGCCATCACGACGGCCAGGGGCGGAGCCAGGCCTGGCACGGGCTGCCAGATCGAAAGGCCGGCGGCGCGGAGGACATCCAGACGGCCGGTGGCAAAGGGGATCGGCAGCGACAAGGGATGATCGGGGTCTTCGAACTCGAACCACGAGTTCGGCACGGTCTCGGTCCACTCGCTGACGTTGCCGACGAAGTCGTAGGGTTGATCCTGCAGCCGCCGGCCGGATTCGAAGGTGCCGACCAGGGTCGGCTGGCCGAGACCGAGCTCGCCGGTGTTCGCGCAGGTCGCGTCGACCTTGTTACCCCAGGGGTAGCGGATCGTGCCGCCGCCTTTGACGGCGGCCATCCACTCGTCGCGATCGGGCAATCTCGCGAACCGCCAATGCGCGAACGCACGCGCCTGGATCAGGCTCACGCAGCCGACGGGGAGGGCGGGGTCGCCATCGGTAGTGGCCAGTTCGGCATCGACTTCAGCCCCTGCTTTGCTGGCGACGAACTCGACCCAATCGCCGCGCGTCACCTCGAAGCGGTCGACGAACAGGATCCGCGGTGGCCCCCCGGCGATCGCTGGCGGCAACTCCATGAGCACGAAGTCACGCAGCGATCCGAAGCGACCGGCGCGCACGAGCGGCGTGCCCGTGACGTCCGATGGCGCACAGGCCGCCACGCTCAGCGCCACGACTGCAACGACACCGAGCCGCGCCCGGCACGTGCCCGCTGCAGCCTGAGCGCGATCAGCCATCCAGGAGCAGGATCTCGACGCGCCGATTCTTCTGCCGCGCCGCGTCATCCGTTCCCTCGACCGCCGGTCGGTACTCGCCATAGCCAGCGGCGCTGATGCGAGAACCCTCGAGACCACCGGTCTGGATCAGGTAGTCGGCCACGCTCAGGGCACGCTCGATCGACAGCCGGAGATTGGTGCCCCATTGGCTGCGCGTGATCGGGATGTCATCGGTGTGACCCTCGACCCGGATGCGACGGCCGCGCAGGTCGGCGATCAGACCATCGAGTCTCTGCTTGCCGGCCGAGGTCAGGACGTTGCTGCCGGACGAGAACAGGACTCCGCCGGCCAACCGGAAGGCATAGCCCTCGCTCGTCTTGACCATCTCGACGTCTGACACGGCGCGTGGCGACCCGGTCCCGTACTTGTCGAGCAGGTCGGCGATCCGCTTCTTCTGCTCCTCGATCCAGGAGGCATCGGCGGCACGGCTGCCCAGATCCTCGACCTGGGAACGGAGGCGGTCGTTCTCCAGGGCAAGCTGCTGCTGGTCCTCGAGCATCTGTGCCCGCTCCGCCTGCAGAGCGGCGTTGGCCCCGACCACGCGCCGATGCGCCTCCGGGCTCACGCAACCGACGGCGAACAGAGTCAGCGCACCCGCGACGAGAGTACGCGCAATCAGGAAAGTGTGGTTCATCAGCGAACGCCCCAGGGACCGATGGAGTCGAAGACCTTGTTGTCGGGAACGCGCCACAGCCGACCGGAGGCCGGGCGCGAGGCCGTTCGAACGTAGCGAGGCCCGCAGCCAAATGCCACGGGCTACAGCGAGGCCTGAGCCTGGCGGCGCTGCTACCGCAGCGCAGTAATGGACCGGCCCCGGGTTCGAACGGTGACAGCGCACCGAGAGTCGTACGGGAACGACCCGATGGCGAGCAGCGCATGGGCGGCTGCTCGGAGCTGCGCTTCCGCGGCGAGTCGACCCAGACGGCACCGCGGCGATGGCAGCTGGCTCGGCGCCCAGTGATCGGGATCGGTGATCGCGATCGGTGATCGCGATCGGAGGACGCCGCGGCCGCGGCGATGGCGTGCTACTTCGTGGCCCAGGCCGAGGTCAGCGAGTTGTCCGCCGGGTCGGCCTCCTGCACGATGCTGTAGCTGATCGCGAATCCCCAGATGCTGACGATGAGCCCGAGGATGGCAAACGCCGTGACCCAGCCCGGCTCCTTCTCGGCGGGAGCTGCCGCCGCCATCGCCACCGGAGCGCTGCGCCCGGCGCGGGCGGCGCCGCGACGGGGCCGCTCGGGAATGACGACGTCGTCATCGTCGGCCAGGAGCGTGTCCTCGTCGGACAGCTGCTCGGTCACCATGCCGGTGTCATCCTCGAGAGAATCGGCGAACGACAGTTCGCTCTCGCCGTCCGCCTTGGAGACGAGGGCGTCGACGTCTTCGGCGCGGAACTTCATCGAATCGCCGTCGCGGAAGGCGCGGATCTCGCCTTCGGAAACGAGCTTCTTCAGTTCCTCACTGCGCATCTTGAGTTCGCGCAGGGCCTTCTCGAATGAAACGAAATCGTCGCTCTTGGACACGGACTACCTCACAGCGGTTCTGGGGATACCCAGAAGAGGATCAGGGGAGAGGGAATCAAAGGGGAGAGCCCGACCTGGCGCCAAGCGAGGCGCGATCGAGGCTCGATAGCTTACCGCGAGATCCGGGTTTGGGTAGCCTCTTGTCAGGAAGAGCCAGCCCACCCGGGCCGGCGTCAGCGGCGACTGGAGTCGGTCTCGAGCCCGGTCTTGGGCTCGTGTTCCTTGGCACCGCGCTTTTCGAAGATCGTCTTGAGTCTGGGATAGTCGTACTCGCTGCGATCGTTGTAGCTCTCGATCTGCAGGTCGAGGTCGATCTTGCGCGCCCCGACCAGGACCACCCGGCGCTGCTCGGTCGAGCCACCACGGGCCTCGTAGACCGCCAACTGACGGCCGACCGTGTCCAGCACGTAGAGCACCGAGGTGCCGACGCCGTAGCTGCCGGTCACCGCGACGAAGCCGTTGGCGCTGCCCGAACTGCCGCCGCCCTCGGCGTACACGACCTCGGGCGGTGAGCTGGTCTGCTGACTCGGTTCTGGCGCCGGTGGTGGCGGATTGATCGCACCGCGGCCCTGGGCATCCAGGGTCGCCGGCGCCAGCAGCGTCAGCCACTGCCCGAGGAGGAAGGTGGCGCCGAAACCGGCGCCGAGGACGAAAGCGTTCTGCCAGGACTTCATGTCGTATCCGGGATGAGCCGGGGAGATCCAGGAGGGCGGCGCAGTGTAGCGGACGGCACCCTCAAATGGTGAAAGAGACGTGGGCCGATCAGTGATCGGTGGCTACGGCCTCGAACCGGCCGTGGCGCAGGAAGGTCAACACCTGCACGGCGGTGACGGGATCGAACGCGATCCGGGTGTGCCCGAACGGCAGAGTCACGCTCGCCACCCCGGGCAACGAAGCCTCGCCGACCGCCACGGTGCCGTCGTCGGGGCCCGGGATCGATGCGTTGCCGTCGCCGATGTCCCCCACGATCAGTCCGGTGCGTTCGAGGTACGGGATCGGGCGCCGGTGGAACGCATCCCCAGGCGACAGTTCCCCGGCCGCCTTGGTCCCCATGATCAAACCGTACAGGAACCAGTGCTTGCGCAGATCGGCGAGGATGGCACCGCGGTGCGGTGTGGCGATGTAGACGCATGCCGCCGGCTTCACGGCGCCCGGACGCCGCAGGTACTCCTCGATGACGAGCCCCCCCATCGAATGTCCGACGAAGCTGATGTCATCGGCCCCCGAGCGGATCTGCAGCGATGCGACCGCAGCGGCCAGGCGGTCGGCGTGCGCATCGAGCGTGGCCATGGTGCTCGGGTAGTCGAGGTTGTGCACTTCGTAGCCATGGTCGCGCAGGGCCCGCTCGAGGCGACCGAGGGCAAACGACGAACGCAGGATGCCATGCTGCAGCACGACGACACGACGCCTGCCATCGGCGGGAACACGCAGATCCTCGCGCATCGGCGTGAAGCCCAGGTTGCCCAGGTAATCGAATGGCATCGCCGCCGGCATGCCGCACACCAGGCCGACCAGGTAGGCCAGGCACAATGCCAGCAAGATACGCATCACGCGTCTCCGGCCGCGGCGCCGGGGCCGCGGCAGAACATCCTTGTCGTTGTCACGGTTCGAGGTCACTACGGCTTGAGTCCGTCCGGGACGCAATGCTACCAGACGATCCAGCAGGGCATCCAAGTAGGATGACGCGATGAACCTGCTGCTGCTCGAGCCGGGCGAGGTCGACGAGACCGGACGCGCCACCATCCGTGGTCGGCGGGCACGGCACGTGCGGCAGGTGCTGCGGGCGGCGCCCGGTCAGCAGCTCCGCGCCGGGTTGCTGGATGGACCGATCGGCTTGGCCGAGATCGAGGCCATCGCCGACGACGAGTTGACCGTCAAGGCGAAGTTCGACCAGGTTGCACCGGCGGCCGTCGACGCCGTGCTGATGGCCGTGCCGCGGCCCAAGGTGCTGCTGCGGATGCTCGGCCACGCCGCCGCCCTCGGCTTTGGCCGGATCATCCTGCTCCGGACCTGGCGCGTCGACAAGAGCCACCTCGCCAGCACGGCCATGGACCCGACCACGCAACGCGAGCACCTCGTCCTCGGGCTCGAGCAGGCCGGCAGGACCATGCTGCCGCGGGTCGACTTCTTCCCGTTGTTCCGCCCGTTCGTCGAGGACCGGCTGCCGATGCTCGGGCTGCCGCCGGCTCGATTCGTCGCCGACCCACGCGCACCGACCGGGACCGAAGCGATCGCACTCGGCCGCGCCGCCGCCTTCGCCTTGGCCCTCGGGCCGGACGGCGGCCTGCTGCCGTACGAGGTCGAACAGCTGGCCAGCTGCGGCTTCCTGCCCGTTCATTGCGGCCGCCAGCCGCTGCGCACGGAGACGGCCCTCGCGGTCATGACTGGCCAATTGGACCTCGTGCGCCGACAGGCTACGGTGCAGGCGTGAAGCTGCGCGCTGGTGTCTTCGGCTGCGGACCGGACGGACTCTGGAGCGCCGCGCAGATGACCGGACTGCGCGACTGCGAACTGGCGGCTGCAGGGGATCCCGATGCGGTCGCCCTCGCCGCGTTCGCCGCGGCGACCGGCGTCGGACTGGGCACCGCGACCTACGAGGATCTGCTCGCGACCGGCATCGACTTCGTCGTCCTCGCCGGCGATTCCAGACACCGTGTCGAGCAGGTGCGACTGGCCGCCGAACAGTCCGTGCACTGCCTGCTGCACACGCCGATGGCGACCACGGCCGCGGATGCCCGAGCGATGCAGGCGAGCTGCGAGGAGTACCAGGTGCTGCTCGGCCTGCTGGTGCGGCCGCAAGGTGATCCCGTGTTCGAGCAACTGCGGCAGATGATCGCCGCGGACTGGTTGGGCGGAATCGTTCACGTGCAGTGCCTGGCCGGCGACGACGACCTGCTGCGTCATCCACCGACGGCCGGCGATCCGCGGCTGTCGGCGCCGACCGCGGCCCACCCGCTGCTGCAGCTCGGCAGCCATCACGTCCACCTCGCCAGCTGGCTCACCGGCAGGGTACCGATCTCGACCTCGGCCCAGGTCTGTCGCGGCTTCCTGCCGCTGCCGGCCGACAGCGTCGTCGCCACGGTGCTGCTGCGCGGCGGCATCTGCTGCACGTTCGCCGCCAGCCACCTGCTGCAGGCCGAGCAGTTCGCGATCCACGGCACCGATGGCTACGTCCGCCTCGCCGACGATCGGATCGTGCTCCGCGGCCACACCGAGTTCCGCGGTCAGGTCTTCGACTACGCCGAGCCAGGCCGTGAGCTGACGCTGTCGCGCAGCAAACTCGAACCGCAGCTGCGGCACGAATCGGCCGCGGTCGAATTGCACGGTCGTTTCGCCAGGGCCATCGACGACCGCGACGACTTCCCTTGCTCGGGCGAACAGGGCGTCGCCGACCTCGTGCTGATCGATGCGATCGCCCGCGCCATGGCGACGGGCAACACCACGACCATCGTATGAAGGTCCTGCTCTACGTCACCTGCATCGTCGACCAATGCTGGCCCGAGATCGGCCTGGCCAGCGCCACGCTGCTCGAGCATCTGGACTGTGAGGTGGTGGTCGATGACCGCGACACCTGCTGCGGTCAGCCGTTCTGCAACAGCGGCTACCCCGCCCGGGCCCGACCGTTGGCGCAGGCGGTGATCGAGTCCTTCGAGCGGTCCGGGGCCGACTTCTGGGTCGCGCCATCGGGGTCGTGCACCGCCCAGGTGAAGCACTATCCGGCCCTGTTCGCCGACGATCCCGACTGGCGCATGCGCGCCGAGCGCCTCGCCCGACGCAGCTCGGAGCTGTCGCAGTTCCTGCAGCAGCGCGGCCTGCGGCGCGCGCCCGGACGGTTCGCCGGCCGCGTCGCCTGGCACGATGCCTGCCACGGCCTGCGCGAGCTCGGTATCGCCGCCGGACCGCGCGACCTGCTCGCCACCGTCGCCGGGCTCGAGCTCGTCGAGTTCGACGCCGCCACCGCCTGCTGCGGCTTCGGCGGCACCTTCGCCGCCAAGCTGCCCGCGATCTCGGTCGCGATCGCCGACCACAAGCTCGACCGGCTGCAAGCGGCCGAGGTCGCGGTGCTGGCCAGTGGCGACGCCAGCTGCCTGCTGCACCTGCGCGGCCGACTCGAACGCCGCGGCCTGCCGGTCCGCGTCATGCATCTGGCCGAGCTGCTGACCGCGGGGACAGAGTGACCATGGCCGAACACCTCGCGATGGAGCGCTTCGCCGACAACGCGGACGCAGCCCTGCAGAACCCGACGCAACGGGCCGCCTTGCGCGCCGCCGCCGACCTGTTCGACGCCCGGCGCGCCACGGTGCTCGCGACCGCGCCCGACTGGCAGGCTTGGCGAGACCACGCCCGCACGGTGAAGGACCACGTCCTGCAGCACCTCGATCACTACCTCGAACGCTTCGAGACGGCCGCCACCGCCCGCGGCACGAAGGTGCAC
>JAGQRA010000527.1 GCA_020425885.1 Planctomycetota bacterium
CTCCAGCGACCTCCGGGGGAGAACTACGTACTCAGCCAGCCCCTACCGGCGCTTCGCGCTGAAAACCGCAGCCTGCTGCGCCTGCCAAGGCGGTGCAGGCGCCGTCAACCACTCGCAAACGGGACAGTCACCCTCGCCTTGCCAGTGCACAGGGCCTTGCCGCTCCTCCAGATGAATAGTCCGGGCTAGACCGCACATCGGTGTGACCCGCCGCGCGGCAGTAGCGCAGGAGACGCGGCGGTAGAGAACCAGCAGGCGGGCCGCGGCCTCGCGGTCGCCAGCGGGCGCGCGGCTCCAGCTTCGGCAGCGACGCTACGCCGGGCTGCCGGCGCCGGTGCCGGGACCGAACACGTCCCGGAGCTTCGCGGCGATGCCGTCGACGGTGAACGGTTTGGAGATGAAGTGCGTGTCCGGTCCGAGATCGTCGGTGCTCGGGATCTGCTCGGCCGGGTAGCCCGACATCAGCAACGTCAGCAGGCCCGGCCGGCGTTGCCGAAGCCGCTGTGCCAACTCGAAGCCGTTCAGGTCCGGCATGACCACATCGCTCATCACCAGGTCGAAGTCGTTGCCGGGCGCGTCGACGATCTGAAGCGCTGCGGTCGCAGAGCCGGCCGTGACCACGGAGTAGCCGAGCCGTTCGAGCATCCTCCTGGTCATCCGCATCAACGACGGTTCGTCCTCGACGAGCAGCACCGTCTCGTGCCCGACGCGAGGGTCGCTGCCCGTAGCCTGCTGCCGGTCGGGCGTGGCGTCGCGGACCGCCGGCAGGTAGATCCGGAACGTGCTGCCGTGTCCGGGGCTGCTGTCGACCTCGATGTGACCGCCGTTCTGGTGGACGATGCCGTAGACGGTTGCCAGCCCGAGCCCGGTGCCCTGGCCGACCTTCTTGGTGGTGTAGAACGGCTCGAAGACGTGGTCGAGGGCCTCTGCCTCCATGCCGCAGCCGTCGTCGCCGAACGCCAGCAGGACGTGATCGCCGGGCCGCGCGTCGCGGTGCCGCGCCACCTCGTCGGCGCTGCGAGTCACGTTGGCCGTGCTGATCCGAACGGTACCGGCGCCGGAGATCGCATCGCGGGCGTTGACGGAGAGGTTGGCCAGGACCTGGTCGAGCTGCGATGCGTCCACGCGCACCGGCCACACCTCCGGGCCCGGAGTCCAGACGAGCGAGATGTTCTCGCCGATGACACGACGCAGCATGCGCAGCATGCTCTCGACCTTGTCGTTGAGATCGAGCAAGACCGGCGTCGTCGGCTGTCGCCGCGCGAACGCGAGCAGCTGGCGCGTGAGTTCGGCCGAGCGTTCCGCCGCCTCCTGGATCTCCTTGAGGTCGCCGAGGGCCTGATCACCCGGCCGCATGTTCTCTAGCGCCAACTCGGCGCCGCCGAGGATGATGCTGAGCATGTTGTTGAAGTCGTGGGCGACGCCGCCCGCCAGTCGCCCGATCGCCTCCATGCGCCGGGCGTCGTGCAGCTGCCCCTGCAGCGCCGCGCGTTCTTCCTGCGCCTGCTGCAGCTCGGTGATGTCGACGAGCGTGCTCTGCATGCCGACGACCGTGCCGTCGCTGCCGGTGAGCGGGCGCGAGTTGTCGAGGACGGTCACGATGCGACCGTCCTTGCGGCGCAGACGGTGCTGGAAGTTGACGAGCCGCTCACCCTCGGCGAGCCGGGCATGGGCCGGCAGCACGACCTCCGGATCGGCGTCGATGTCGGCGATGCACAGCCGCAGCAGTTCGTCGCGCGCATAGCCGAGCAGGTCGGCGCCCGCCTGGTTGGTGTCGACGAAGCGCTTGTCCATGTCGAAGACGTAGATCGCCGCCACGGACTCGTCGAAGATGCCGCGGTACTTCTGCTCGCTGCGGTGCAGGGCTTCGGCGGCACGGATCCGCGAGGTGACGTCCTGCATGAGCCCGATCACGGCGGGTGTGCCGTCGGCCAGGGTGATCATCGACGTCGAGATCGCGAGGGTGCGCCGCTCGCCCGCCTTGGTGGTGACTTCCCATTCCTCGGCGACGAGGTTGTCCCCGGTGCGCATCCGGTCCATACGCTCGATCGCCTGCCGCTGCACCGCCGGGTCGGGGTACATGCTCTGGTACCAGCCGAGGCGGTTGATCTCCGCCATCGTGTAGCCGGTGATCTCGGTCATGCGCTCGTTCCAGACCGAGAACCGGACGTGGGGGAACTCGTCGATCGCAGAGCAGACGCTGACGCCCTCGGCGGCGTTGGCGATGATCCCCTGCAGGAAGTCGTTGCCGCTGCGCAGCGAGGCCTCGGTCTCGTGGCGGGTGGTGATGTCGAGCACCGTGCCGACCGAGCGCAGCGGTTCGCCAGCGGAGTCGTAGAACGTCATGCCGCGCTCGTGGACCCACTTGACGGCGCCGTCGTCGAGTCGGATCCGGTGTTCGATGTCGTAGGCCGAGCGGTCGCGGACCGAGCGCTCGTAGGCCGCGTCGACGCGGTCGCGATCGTCGGGGTGGATACGGGCGAGGAATGACTCGTACGACGGCGGCGCGTCGACTCGTTCGATGTCGAAGATGCGGTAGACCTCGTCGGACCAGCCGAGCACGTTGGTGCGCAGGTCGAGCTGCCAGTGGCCGAAGCTCGCCAGTCGCTGCGCGTCCTCGTGTCGCGCCCGGCTCTCCTCGAGGTCGGCCTCGTAGCGCTTGCGCGCGGAGATGTCGCGCCAGACGCAGTAGAGCTGACGTTCGCCGGCCATGGTGATCTCGGCCAGCGTGACCTCGACCGGGAACAGCGAACCGTCGCGGCGGCGATGCGTCCACTCGAAGCGGTGTACGCCGTCGCGGTGGGCGGTCGCCATCATCTCGTCCGCCATGTCGCGCGAGGGGCGACCGTCAAGCTGCAGCTCGGGCGAGTGTTCGGCCGGATGGCGGGCCACCACCTCGTCCGGGTCGTCGTAGCCGAGCGCCGCCGCGGCCGCGGGATTGCAGAGCGTGAAGCGGTTGTCGGCACCGA
>JAGQRA010000528.1 GCA_020425885.1 Planctomycetota bacterium
CATGCCTGATTGGCGCCCCCGCCATTCCCTTCGACACCACCAAGGAATCAGCCATGCGTTCGTCTCCCAGCTCTCTCCTCCCCAAGCTCGCGCCGACCCTTGCAACCGTCCTTGCCGTCGCTGCGGTCGTCGGGCAGTCCCCGGCGACTCCGAAGGCGGCGGATCGCCTGCCCACCGAGCCCTGGCGCACGCCGATCCACTCCGCCGGAAACGGACCCCGAGGTCTCGAATACGGGCTCTGGGCCAGCGGTGCTGACTTCAAGGTCAGCTTCCACGATGGCTTCACCTTCTATCCGCTGGTCGGCGATCTCGGTCCGAACCAGCCGCTGCGCTGGCGCACGGCCTCGGTGCACCGCGGCGAGCACGCGCTCGTCGACGGCACGGCACCGGCACCCGATCCGGTGACCAGCGACTGGCGCTGCGAGTACCGGCACGGCGTCGTCACCGAGGCCTACGACGTGCTCGCCGCCGGCGTCGAGCAGACGTTCGTGCTGGCCGTGCGACCTGCCGGCAGCGGCGATCTCGTGATCACCGGCGAGATCACGACCGCGCTGCAGGCCGAGCCCCGCACGGCGCGGCATGGTGAGATCGAGTTCGCCGCGTCGTTCTGCGGTCCGCTCGTGCGCTACGGCAAGGCGACCGTGGTCGATGCCGGCGGCGACCGCGCGCCGGTCCGCACCGCATTCGACGGCGAACGGATCACGCTGATCGTCGATGGCGCCTTCCTCGACAGCGCCGCGTACCCGATCACGGTCGACCCGCTGCTCGGCCGCGTGCTGCTCGATCTGTCCTTCGGTGAGCCGGGGTTTCCGGACGTCGGGCACGAGCACCAGACCGGCAGTGGCGGCTCCACGACGTACGTCACCTACACGCGTGAGTTCGGCCTCGGCGACTTCGACGGCTTCGGCACGCTCGCGCACGACGACCTGTCGGTGCCGACGCTGGTGTTCACCGACGTCACCGCGGGGTGGAGCACGCCGTTCATCCGCAACACGTTCGTCGGCGGCCTGGGAACGAACGGGGCGTGGCTTGCGGTGATGCAGCACGACGTCACGGTGCCGGTGATCGGCACGATCAGCTCGCTGTGGCTGCACACCCACGCCGCCGGCGACACCACCCTGTCGACGGCGACGGTGATGGTGACGCCGCCGTCGACCTCGGTGTCCTGGCGCCATCCCGACATCGGCGGCACCGGCTCGATGGTCGCGGGCACGACCGCGTTGATCGTCTGCGAGGAGAGCATCTCGGGGGCCATTCCCGACACGACCGGCTTCCTCGTCGATCCGTCGCTCGGCATCGTCGAGATCGCCGTCAACTCCGGCCCGGCTTCCGGAACCGATCGCAGGTGGCCGTTCGTGAGCCAGTACTGCGGCGGCTCGACGCTGGCATCGCCGGGAGACCCGCAGAACGCGTGGCTCGTCGCCTGGCAGCAGTACGCCGGTTCATCGGGCGACGACTGGGACATCATGGCCTCGCTGATCGGCTTCGACGGCACCTTCGGCGGCGAGATCGAGGTCGGTGACACCGACGCCAGCGTGCACTGCCTGCATCCCCAGGTCGCCGGCCAGCGCGGCAGCTACGCGATCACCTACGCCAAGCGCGACAACCCGGCGCTGTCGAAGTACGCGGGCATCGACGGCACCGCGCTCGAGAGCCAGCGCGTCGACTGGGCGTTCGGCTCGGCGCCCACGGTGCTCGCCCGCCACATGATCGACGACCTGACCGTGCCGCCGAATCCCCCGGGCCATCTGTTCAACTGCTGCCTCGCCTTCGACAACATCGGCCGCGACCTCTGGGCCGGCAACTACCTCGTCGTCGCCGATGCGCTCCCCGACTTCGTCCGCGGTCACTCCCTCGCGCACTCGGGCGCGCCGGTCGAGATCGTCACCCTGTTCGACAACGGCAGCGACGACGGCGGCTTCGGCGGCTGCACGTTCGACGAACGCAACCGGCGGTTCCCGATGGCGTACTTCACCCACGAGATGCTGCCGACGTTCCACCCGCTGAGGGGCGACATCTACGACCTCACCGGCCTGGCGCGGTCGACGACCTACGGCATCGGCTGCTACGAGCGCCATCTGAGCTGGTACGAGCACTTCCCGTATGCGACCGCGGATCTCGACGGGCGCTACGTCACCGCGACGCGGAACGCGCTCGGCGGTCAGAGCATCACCACGGTCGTCGGCGCGACGATCACGCCGCCGACGTCAGCGAGCCTCGGCCTCCGCGACGATTCGCTGTCGGCACCGCTGACGTTGCCTTTCATGTTCGACTACCCAGGCGGCAGCACCAACACGATCCGCGTCGACTCGAACGGCCGCGTGTTCCTCGGCAACTTCGGCAGCACGGACTACACGCCGTCGGTCGCCGAGCTGCTCGCAGCCTCGGGGCCGGTGCTGTGTCCGGCATGGAGCGACCTGGAGCCGACCGCAACCCGCAACGTCCACTACGACCCCAGCGGCAATCGCGCCTACGTGACCTGGAACGGCTGCCCGATGTATCCGTCGATCGGCGCCAACACCTTCCAGGTGGTGTTCATCAACGGCTCCCCGGATCGCGTCGAGTTCCACTACCAGACGTTCGTAAACAACGCGAGCACGAACAGCACGCGCGGCGCGATCGTCGGCTTCTCGCCCGGACTCGGAGCGTTGGATCCAGGCGATCGCGATCTCACGGCCGGGCCGTTCGGCACCGCGCCTGACAGTCCGCCACTGTCCCTCGATACGAGCGCACCGCCGCGGCTGGGCACGACGATCGGGCTCGTCACCTCGGCGATCCCGGCAGGGACGATCCTGGCCGCCAACATCATGAGCTTCCGCCGTTACGACCCCGGCATCGACCTCGCCTCGCTCGGGATGGACGGGTGCTACCAGTACGTCAGGCTCGACTTCGTGTCGGCGATCGCGTTGCCGGGGCCGACTTGGACGCGGTCGTTCGGGGTCCCGGGCACCCTGGCGCTGCAGGGCCTGCGCGTCCATTCGCAGTCGGCGACCATTTCGCCGGGGTTGAACCCTCTCGGTGTGGTGGCGAGCAACGGACTCCAGCTCGTGCTCGGACTGTGAACGGAACCGGGACCGCCAGCTGCCGGCGGCGGCGCCAGGAGATGCGGTATCATCGGCGGTCGCAACCAGACCGCCGATCCAATGCCGGGCGATCCCCTCGCCAAGACCACGCTGCTGCTCCAACGGGCGCGCTCGGGTGACACCGGCGCGCGGGAACGGCTGTTCGCCACCTTCCTGCCGCGCGTCCGCCGCATCGTCGCCGCCCGCATGGGGCGCACCGTCCGCGATCTCGCCGAGGTCGACGACATGGTGCAGGAGACCATGCTCGACGTCTTCTCGAACCTCGAGGTGCGCGTGCCGGACTCGATGGGCGCCTTCTACCTGTGGCTCGCGCGCTGCGTCGAGAACAACATCGCCGACTGCATGCGCTCGGGTCGGGCGCTGAAGCGCGGCGCCGGCAACGAGCGTCGATTCGCCGACGCTGACAGCGCGGTGGTGCGCCAGATCACGGGTGGCACGGCATCGCCGGCGACGGCCGCGGCGGCCGAGGAACTCGACGAGCGCCTGGAGATCGCCCTGCTCGCGCTGCGCGAGGACCATCGCCGCGTCGTCGTGCTGCGCGTGCTGTGCGACATGACGTTCGCCGAGATCGCGGCCGAACTCGGTCACGACGGCACCGACCTGAGCCGGGCCTGGTTCTCGCGGGCCATGGCCGCGATGCGTCGCCGGCTCGATGGCGGCGGGTCACCCGGCGCAGTGGCGGAGCCATGAGCGGCGACAACGACGACGGCGGGTTCGCCGACGACCTGCGGCGCTTCTTCGACCTGCGCGACGGCATCGCGAACCGGCCCGCCGATGACGCGACCCTCGGTGGTCGCTATCGCATCCTGAGGACGATCGGCCGTGGCGGTCAGGGCACCGTGTTCCTGGCTCGCGACGAGAAGCTCAACCGCCAGGTCGCGATCAAGGTGCTGACCGGCATGGCCTGGGACGAGCAGAGCTCGCTGCGCTTCCGCCGCGAAGCCGAGATCGCCTCGCGCCTCGACCACCCCAATCTCTGCACGCTCTACGACTACGGCACGGCCGACGGCTCGCCGTTCCTGGCGATGCGCTACGTCGAGGGCCGCTCGCTGGCGGCGATCCTCGCCGAGCAGCGGTCGCGCGCCGAAGCCACCGCGCCGCGCACTCCGACCTCGGCGGCGCGGTCGCGCATCGATCGCCTGCTCGAGCTGTTCGAGACGATCGCGCGGGCGCTGCACGCGGCACACGAAGCCGGCGTGGTCCATCGCGACCTGAAGCCGCAGAACATCATGATCGACGGCGGCGGCGACCCGTGCGTCCTCGACTTCGGCGTCGCCGCCGATCTCGCCGCCGCGGATCAGACGCTGACGCACACCGGTGACGTCTGCGGCACGCCGGCCTACATGGCGCCCGAGCAACTGACGATGACCTCGCGCGAGGTCGACCGCCGCGCCGACGTGTTCG
>JAGQRA010000529.1 GCA_020425885.1 Planctomycetota bacterium
CGACGTTGACCTGGTGGCCGCACAACGGCTCCTCGAGCAGCAGCGCGTCGGCCGGCGTCGGCAACGTCGCGATCCGGCCGGCGAGCGACTCGAACGGCCGCGTCATGCGTCCCATGACGTAGCGGTCGAAGGCGGAGACCCGCAGGTGCTCGGCCAGGACCTCCGCCGCGGCCGCGCGCCGCGCCAGCACCGAGAACGTCGCCTTGACCGGCTTGGCGAACAGCGGCCATTCGAGTCCGTGTTGCGCTGCCACCGCCGCGATCGCCGCCGCGTCTCGCGAGCGGCGATCGCTCAGGCGATACGGCACCGCCGCCGCGCGCACCGACGCGTGCGGCAGCTTCTCGGCGAGGGTCCGGCGCATCAGCAGCTTGTGTTGCGCGGTGACGACCGCCAGTGGATCGGTGCCGGGCAACCCCAGCCGCCGCGCGATGACGGCGGCGATCAGACAGCCGAACTGCTCGTCACACGACCAGACGGCATCGACGCGCCCGCGATAGCGGCGCACCATGCGGTCGACGAAGCGTGGCGCATCGAACCACATGAGCTGAGTGCAGCCCGGGAAGCGCCGCAGGTCGAAGCCTTCGCGACAGGCGACGATGTCGCCGCTGCGTTCGAGCTCGTGCAGGGTCTCGACCTCCCAGTCGCCCAGGAACGGAACGAGGACTCGGATCGGTCGGGATGCTGGCATTCGCGCGGCGGCAGGACGGACATCTTGCCGCCACGCGGGGGGCAATCAACGCGACGGCAGCACTGCTACTGGATCGACCCGACGCGGTTCCATCGTCGGCAGCGACACGACCGGTTCGGTCGGCTTTGCCGGTTCGGTCGGCTTTGCCGGCTCGGTCGGCTTGGCCGGCTCGGTCGGCTTGGCCGGCTCGGTCGGCTTGGCCGGCCCAGTCGGCTTCGCCGACCCGGTCGGGCGGTGGGCAGTGGCCGCACCGCGGACCGTCCTCACCGCGGCTTCGCCGGCCATGCGTTCGATCGCGATCGCCGCCGCCGACCACGTGAAGGCGGTGCGAACCGACGGTGCGAACGCACGCGCCGCGGCCCGACGCGCCGACAGATCGCGCAACGCTTCGACCAGCAGGTCGGCGGCGGAATCGGCGCAGGGCTCGAGGATCCAAGGCCTGCCGACGTGCGCGCCCGGCAACTCAACCTCGCGCCGCAGCGACGGGATGCGCGTGGCACCCGGCCCGGCCAACAGGGCATCGGCCGCGCCGCCGGCGGTGACCAGGACCGGCAACCCCGCGGCGCGAGCCTCGAGCACGGGCAGGCAGAATCCCTCGCCGCGATAAGGATGCAGCAGTAGATCGCAGGCGGTGTAGAGCGACGCCAGCTGCGATCGAGACAGGTCGCGCTCGATCAGGAGCAACGGCGGCGTCCCCGGCGTGGCGGCGAAGCGCTCGACCAGGCCGCGCAGATCGAAGCCCCGGTAGTGCCGGTCGCCGCCGATCGACTTGATCACCACCGCGAACTCGGCTCCGGCGGCGCGGGCGGCGAGCACCGAGCGCATGAATACGTCGAAGCCCTTGCGCCAGACCATGCCGCCGCAGAACAGGACCGCGGGCAGATCACCCTTCCAGCTCAGGATGTCGGCGTCGGGCGGCGCCGCCTCGTGGATCACGTCATCGACGCCATGGGCGACCAATCGAATGGTCGCCGACGATCTGCCGGCCGCCACGATCGTGTCGCGCACGTGTTCGCTGTGCACGACGACGAGGTCGGCCTCGGCGGTGACGTGCGGCGTGAGCTCGACGGGCAGCGCGCCGTACTCCCAGTCGACGCGCAGCGCGAAGGTGGCGCAGTCGGGTCGTGACGAGCGCACCGGCCAGCCGGACGACAGCCACAGATCGGCGCGGCCCGGCTGCCGCGCCAGGAATCGTTCGAGCTGCGGCGCGCGCCGGCGGAAGGCCTCGATCCCGCCGCACAGCGGCACGGTCGGCACCAGCTGCAGATCGACGTTGCCGCGCGCCGCCAGCGCCATGGCGGTCTCGATCGAGAGCTCGGCGCTCGAGGAGACCTCGAAGAACGGCGCCTCCAACACGACGCGCGGCCGCCGCTCACCGAGCGCAACGATGCGCCCCGGCGCGGTCGCCGGGGCACCGCTGATCAGGTTCTCACCGACGTGGCGCCGACCGCGGGCACCGACCGCGTACTTTTGCAGCCCCAGCGCCTGCGCCAGAGCGGCGGCCATCGCGTCCATCGCGGGCTCGAAATGCGAGCCGCCATCACGGTTGCGATGGACGGCGCCGCCGATCGGAAAGCAGATGCCCGGGCGATCGAGCATGATCGCGGTCTCGGCGTAGCGCGACGCGCACACCGGCCGCGACGAGGCCAGCGCCTGCACCAGGACGCGCGAGGAACGCAGCGTTCGCCACGGCAACAGCACCGCCGTCGCATCGGCGAGGTGCCGCGGCTGCAACGGCCCGCGCACGATCTCGAAGTTGCCGGGCGTGATCGCGAGGTCGGCCTCGACGCGGCGGATCGCCGGCTCATCGGCCTCGGGCAGGACCAACCGCAGACACCTGCCGGAGCCGGCGATGACGCCATGCCAGGCGGCGAGCACGAGGTCGATACCGTCGTGCCAATCGGCCGCGCCGACATGGACCACGGCCCCGTTCTCGGGCGGCGGCGGCAACGCCAGCCACGGCCGAAGTTCGGCTTCGGAGAGCGCGTGTGGCGCGGCGGCGACACCGGCCCACCGCAGCTCGGCACGCAGTCGATCGACGAGGTCGATCGCGCTGACGGTCTCACCGCCGGCGATGACAACCGCTGCCAGCGGCCACTCGAGTCCGGCGACGAGCAACGCGTCGGCCATGCCATCCGCATCGGCGAAGACGACGACCGGCGCCGACGCAACCACGGTTTCGCCAGCCGCGCGCAGCAGCAGGTCGATCTCGGCCGGCGGCAAC
>JAGQRA010000530.1 GCA_020425885.1 Planctomycetota bacterium
GTCTATGACATAACATCGCTGCCGAATGGCGACGTAGTGGCCGGTGGCGGCTTCACATCGGCCGGCGGCGTGCCCGCCAACTTCATCGCGCGCTGGGACGGCTCCGCCTGGGCGGCCATGGGGTCTGGAATGAACGGCGGCGTCGTTGCCGTAACATCGCTGTCGAATGGCGACGTAGTGGCAGGTGGCGACTTCACATCGGCCGGTGGCTTGCCCGCCAACTTCATCGCGCGCTGGGACGGCTCCGCCTGGGCGGCGATGGAGTCCGGAGTTGGCGGCTGGGTCTACACCCTGGCGACGCAACCCAACGGCGACCTCGTGGCCGGCGGCGAGTTCATCACGGCCGGTGGCGTGTCCGTCAACCGCATCGCGCGTCTCCGACCGTGCCCGACGCCGTGCGGCCTGGACTCGTGGGCGGCCGTCGGTTTCGGCACCGACGCGCGCACCTGGGCGATGACGACCATGCCGAACGGCGACGTCGTGATCGGCGGCGAGTTCACGTCGGCTGGCGGCGTGCCCGCCAACCGCATCGCCCGTTGGGACGGCACGTCCTGGTCCGTGTTGGGCTCGGGGATGGACGCGCCCGTGTACGCCCTGGCCGTCCTGCCGAACGGCGACCTCGTGGCCGGCGGCGCGTTCACCACGGCCGGCGGCGTGCCCGCCAGCCGCATCGCGCGCTGGGACGGCACGTCCTGGTCGGCGGTCGGCGCCGGCGCGAGCTCGAATGTCTGGGCGCTCGAGACACTGTCCAACGGCGACCTTCTGGCGGGCGGTCAGTTCGGCAGCGCCGGCGGTGTGCCGGTCGGCTACGTCGCGCGCTGGGATGGCTCCACGTGGTCCCCGCTCGGCACGGGCGTGAGCGACTCGGTCTTCGCCCTCGCCGAGATGCCCAACGGCGATGTGGTCGCTGGCGGCCTGTTCACCACGGCCGGCGGCGTCGCTGCCAATCGCATCGCGCGTTGGGACGGCACCTCCTGGTCGGCGCTGGGTTCCGGCTTGGACGTCCTCACCGTGCCGGGCGTCACCGCGGAGGTCGACGCCCTGCTGGTGATGCCCAACGGCGATCTCATCGTGGGCGGCTTCTTCGACACGGCTGGCGGCGGCACCGCGGCCTGCGTCGCGCGATGGGATGGCAGCTCCTGGTCCGCGATGGACTGGGGCTTGGACCGCGCCGTCTGGGCCCTCGCCGCACTGCCCAACGGCGACGTGATCGCGGGCGGCTGGTTCCTTGTGACCAACGGTGGCAGACCGGTGCAGCGCATGGCCCGCTGGGACGGCACGTCCTGGTCGGTCGCAGGCGCCATGGACGACGCGGTCTACTGCTTGACGACGCGGCCGGACGGCACGCTGTTCGCCGGGGGGCGCTTCACGACCGCCGGCGGTGCGGTCGCGAACCATGTCGCCCAGATGGCGACGGGCTGGGCGGCGATGGGCTCGGGCATGAACAGCAAGGTCGAAGCGCTCACGACCTTGCCGAGCGGCGACCTGGTGGCGGGTGGCGACTTCACGACTGCGGGTGGTCAGCCGGCCGAGGGCATCGCGCGGTGGGGCGGATCCTCCTGGCAGGCGATGGGGTCGCTGGCAGGTGGCGTCAACGCCTTCCTGAACCTGCCCAACGGCGACCTCGTCGCAGGCGGCTTGTTCCCGACGGCCGACGGAGTGCCCGTCAACAACATCGCCGTCTGGGACGGCGCGTCCTGGTCCGCCATCGGGTCGGGCATCGATCGGCGGGGCGTCGTGCTGGGGATGTTGGTGAGTCTCGGTCGTGTCGGCGTCATTGACATAACAAGCGCCGGCGGCAACGCCGCCAACTA
>JAGQRA010000062.1 GCA_020425885.1 Planctomycetota bacterium
ATCGCCGATAGGGCAGCATGCGACGGTTCCGGTTTCGACTCGATCCGCTGATGCGGCTGCGCTCACAGCTCGAGCGGGTGGCGCGGCGTGATCTGGCGCTGGCGACGTCGGCCCTGCACGGCATCGATCAGCAGCTGCTGGCGGCCGCCCGCGGTCGCCGCGAGTTCGCCGAGGCCGCAGCCCTCGGTGGCGCCACCGGCCAGCTGGCGCGCGCGCTCGAGAACGGCCTCTTGCGGCACGAATGGCGGCTGCTCGGTCTGCAGCGCAAAGGCGTCGCCGCGCTCGAGGCGGCGCGTCGCGAGTATGTGGCCAAGGCGCGCGATCTCGGTACGCTCGAGAAGCTCGAGGAGCGCCGCCGTCAGGACTGGCTCGGCGAGGCACAGCGCCTGGAGCAGGCCGAGCTCGACGAGCTGGCGCGACTCGGCCGCGACAACGTGAGCCGGGGTGAAGCCGGAGCAGGAGAGGCACGATGAAGAAGCTGATCGTCAACTCGTTGGTCGGAGTGATCCTGTTCGGAGGATCGCTCGTCGGCGGCCTGGCCGCGACGGGTCGCCTCAACCACGATGGCGTCGCCAACATCCCCATGCTCAGCGCGTTGTTCCCCGAGCCGTCGGCGGCGGAGGCGGCGGCAGGCGCCGAGGCGACGGCTGCCGAACACGGTGCACCGGTCGATGCGCACGCCGCGCCTGGCGGCGAGGTGCAGGATGCCGGTCATTCGGGCGACGTCGGCGTGACCGAGGCGAGTCACGGTGCCGATGCGGACGAGCCGCAGGAGCCGCAGGGTGCGCGCCGCACCAAGACCGGCAAGTCGATCGAGAATCCGGAGCCGCCACCGACGGAAGGTGGCCACGGTGGCGGTCACGGCGAGGAACCCGCCGCCGAAGGTCACGGCGACGAGGAGCACGGCAGCGCCGGCGCGAAGCATCCCGATGCGGCCGAGAAGGCGTCGGCCGAGCACGGCCCGACCGCTGATTCCAAGGGTGCCGATGGGCACGCGGCCGAGCGTGACTTCTCCGCGCGCGAACTCGCGTTGGCCCAGGAGAAGACGAACAAGTACGCGCCGGGCGGCTACTTCGCGTTTCCCGGGATGCCGGCCGGACTGACGCCGGACAAGCTCAACGAGGCCTGGCAGCGGGTGCAGGGAGTGATCGCCGACCTCGAGAAGCGCAAGGTCGTGCTCGACCTGCGGGCGGCAGACCTCAAGGGTCTCGCCGAGGACATCGATCGTCGCCACCGCGAGCTCGGCAAGTTGCACGAGGAGATCCTCAACGCGCAACGCGCCCTCGACGAGCGCATCGCGAAGTTCCAGGATCAGGTCAAGCTCGTCCGCAACGACGAGGTCGCGGCGATGCGGCGCAATGCGCAGACCTTCGAATCGTTCGAGCCATCGAAGGCGGCCGAGCTGATCACCGAGCAGTGGGGCACGGAGGAAGGCCAGACCGAGATCCTCAAGACCTTCGAGTTCATGGACAAGGACAAGGTCAACTCCATCATCCAGGAGCTCGCCAATCCCCTGATCCAGGACGTGCTCAAGAAGCGTTTGCGCGTCAGCAAAGAGGCGGCGCCATCGGGCGGTGGCCGCAAGTGACGGCGGCCGGTCGGGTCACCGCCGGGATTCGCGACACCGATCGTCGCCTCCGAGCCGATATGGAAGCGGCGAGGATCGGCAGACCGGAGAAACGACAGAGTGGCCGACAACAAGAAGAAGGAAGATGGCAAGGACGAGGAGGGCAAGAAGAAGGGTCTGCCCGCGATCGTCCTGATCGCTGCCGGCGCCGCCCTCGGTGGTGTCGGGGTCGTGTTCGCGGTACCGCCGAAGGTCGTCGAGAAGGAAGTCGAGGCGCCGCACTTCGAGCTCGTCGATGTCATCCACCCCGACGTGCTGGAGTTCACCTGGAATCCGACGTCGAGGACCGGCAAGACCATCGCGGTGTTCAAGTTCAAGTTCGTCTACACCGTGCGCGAGGATCTCGAGAAGACCGCGTTCGAGCAGATCGAGGAGCGCTGGCTGCTGTCGAAGTCCAATCTGCTGATGATCCTGAACAGCAGGAGCGTGGAGGAGCTGCGGTCCGAAGCCGGACTTCGCATGGTCGAGCGCGACATGATCGACGATCTCGACCGCACCCTGTTCCACGGGCACGGTGGCGAGCAGGTCGCCAAGGTGTCGCGCATTCTCTGGGACAAGACCCTGTTCCAGTAACCATCTGACGACCAGGCCCGATCCCCCGTAACCCCCAGCTCGGAGCCCCCGTGAACGAGATCCTCAGCAACGAAGAGATCGACACCCTGCTGGACATGTTCCGCAGCGAGGGTGGCGCCGTCGAGGACGCGTCGCCGCGATCGATGCGGGAGATGCCGATCGTCGCCGCCGACGATCGGGTGATCAGTCCGCTCGACCTGCTCAAGCCGAATCGGCTCGGGCGCGAGCAGGTGCGCGGCATCGAGCGCTACTTCGAGAGTGCCGGCAAGCTGCTGTCGGCGACCGTGAGCGACAAGCTGCGCATCGACGTGCGCTGCGACTGTGTCGCCGTCGAGCAGCTCCGCTTCGGCTCGTGGCTCGATCACGTCCCGGGTCCGGTGGCGTTCTACGTGCTCGAGATGCCGCCGTTCAAGATGCCGTGTGTGCTGACGGCGAGCACGAGCCTGCTCTACGGGGCGGTCGATCGGATCCTCGGTGGGTCGGGCAAGATCGGCCGCGTGCCGAAGGACTTCACCGCCGCCGAGCACACCGTGGCCGAGGCGCTGATCGGCCCTTGCCTCGATCGGATATGCGAGAGCCTGGCCGAGGTCGCACCCGTGAGCTGGAAGATCCAGAACCGGTTCTGCAACCCGTCGCTGGCCCAGGTCCTGCCGTCACAGGATGTGGTCATGACCGTGTACTTCCAGGTCGCCGGCGAGTTCCTGATCGGCGATCTGCGGCTCACGATTCCGTTCGTGGAGATCGAGCCGCTGCTCGAACGATTCACGCGCGATCGGCACGCCATCGCCGAACAGGGCGCCCTGCGCGACACGATGCAGCGCAGCCTGCGCAACATCCCGGTCAGGGTCTCCGGCCAGCTCGGTGAGGCGCGGATCCGGTTGCGGCAGATGCTGTCGCTCCAGGCCGGTGACGTGATCCCGCTGACCACCAGGATCGGCCAGACCGCCGTCGTCCCGGTCCAGGGCAAGCCGAAGTTCCGGGCCCACGTCGGCAGGATTGGCAACAGGATGGGGCTCCAACTTGCCGATGTCATTGGCCACTAGTCGATGACCGACAACGAGGACAAACTGGGCGCCTGGGGCGAGGCCGAGACCGAGTCGCTCGGCACCGAGCTCGCCGCCGCGGCGGTGCAGCCGGTGGCCTTCGGGCAACTGGGTGCCGGCGCCCAAGGCGAGGAGAACAAGAACCTCGACCTCCTGCTCGATGTCGAGATCCCGATCTCGGTCGAGGTCGGGCGCACCGAGATGAGCCTCGAGGACGTGCTCAAGCTCGTCCCCGGCAGCGTCATCGCGCTCGACAAGAAGAGCGAGGAGCCGGTCGACCTGCGCGTCAACGGCAAGCTCGTCGCCCGCGGCGA
>JAGQRA010000531.1 GCA_020425885.1 Planctomycetota bacterium
CTCGATGCCGAGCACGAAGGTGTCGGGCTTGCGCGCCACCGCGGCGGCCACGAAGGCGCCTTTGCCAGGGCCGATCTCGATCTCGACGCGGGCGAACCCGCGCGGCACGAGGTCCGACAGCCGCGGCGGATCGTCGCCGCCGATGACGAGGAAGTCGCCGGTGTCGTCGTCGCCGGTCGGTCCACGGCCACGGAACGCGAGCCGGCCGCCTTGGTGCATGCGCGGATTGAAGACCTTCGGTTCGGAATCGGCCGGCGACATCGGCGAGCAGCATAGCGAAGCCATGCGGTCACTCCAGGCTCGCGCCGCTCTCGAACGCGCCTATACTCGGCGCCAGGTGGCGCCCTTCGATCGCTTGCTGCGTGCCGTCGGCGAAGGCATCGTGACCCGCCGCAAGACCGTCGTGATCGCCATGGTCGCGCTCGCCATCGGACTCGGCTGCGGGCTGCTCGACCTGCGCGTCGGCTTCCAGGTGCGCGGCTTCTTCGAGAGCTCGGATCCGGAGCTGCAGGCGGCGGTCGCGCACTACGGCGAGTTCGAGGTCCTCGACCGCACGCTGCTGATCGCCTGGGACGAGTCCGAGCCGCTGGCGGCGGCCGCGATCGAACGGGTGCGGCGCCTCAGCGCGGTGGCGGCGGCCGCGCCGCTCGTGCGCCAGGTCCTGTCGCTGACCTCGGTGCGGTTGCCGGGCCCCTTCGCGACCCCCGCGGCCATCGCCGCGAGCAGCACCTACCGCGACCTGTTGGTCTCGCGCCAGCGCGACGCCGTGGCGTGCGCCCTGGTCCTGCATCACTGGCGCCCCGAGGAACTGCGGGCCCTGATCGACCGGCTGCAGCAGGAGGCCGTCGCCGCCGGCGTGGAGCTGCGGTTCTGCGGCCTGCCCTATCACACCATCGAGGCGATGCGGCTGGTGCGCTCGGACATGCGGCGGTTCCTGCCGATCGGCACCGCGATCTCGGCGGTGTTCCTGTTCTGGCTCGTGCCACATCTGGCGCTGGCGTTGCTGGCGCTGCTCGTCGTGCCACTGGTCCTGGTCTCGACGCTCGGCCTGATGGCCCTCTGCGGGGTCGAGATCTCGATGCTGACCTCGACCCTGCCGACCTTGCTGCTGTGCATGTCGATCGCCGATGGCGTGCACATGGTCGGGCGTTTCCTCGAGCAGCGGCGACTCGGCCAGGACTCGCACGCCGCCGCCGTCGGCGTGTTCGCGACGATGTTCACGCCGTGCCTGCTGACGTCGCTGACGACGGTCATCGGCTTCCTCGGCCTGCTGCGCGCCGACCTCGGTGACCTGCGCCAGCTCGGCGTCTTCGCCGCGGTCGGCATGCTGTTCGCCTTCGTCTACACCGTGACGATCCTGCCGGCTGCCATGTCGTGGGTGCATTCGCTGCCGCGACGGCGGCGCGATCCCGGCGACTGGGTGCTGGCGGGGGCGCGCCTGCTGCTGCGGCCACGGCCGCGCTGGTGGTTGGCGGTCGCGCTCGCCGTGCTCGGCGGCGGCGCGCTGCTGACGTCGCGGCTCCAGGTGGACCATCGCATCACCGGCGACCTCTGGCCCGATTCGGCGGAGATGACCCAGATGCGATACTACGAGTCGCGTTTCGTCGGCATCGTCCCGGCGGAGATCCTGGTCGAGGCCGAAGGCGGCTTCGACGACGATGCCCTGGGCGAACTCGGCGAGCTGTGCCGGGAGATCGAGCTGCGCGATGATGTGGCCCGGACGCTGTCGATCGCGGACCTGCATGCCGACGGCGTCGCGATGAAGGTGATGCGCGGGCTGGCGATGTTGCGGATGCTGCCCGCCAGCCTGCTCGATCGGGCCGGCACGACGGCGCGGGTGATCGCCTTCCGCGGCGACCACGGCACGATGGCCTTCCGCTCGTTCGTCGCCGCGGTCGAGCGAACCGCGGCGCGGTATCCGGGCCTGAGGGTCCGCGTCGTCGGCACCCAGCGTATCGGCACCGAGCAGGTCGAGCGCATGACGCGCGACCTCGGCGGCTCGTTCTTCGGCTCCATCGCGGTGATCTTCATCCTGGTCTGGTGCTCGTGTCGACGGCTGCACCTGGCCATCGTCGCGGTGCTGTCGTGCCTGGTGCCGCTGCTCGCCGTGCTCGGCGGCATGGCCCTGGTCGGGGTCACGCTGCGCCCGCTCGTGGTCATCGCGTTCTGCATCGCCATCGGCTTGATGATC
>JAGQRA010000532.1 GCA_020425885.1 Planctomycetota bacterium
CCTTGAGGTACTCGGGGTAGTCCTCGGGATGATCGGTGCGGGATCCGCGGCCGTGCCAGCGATCCCAGGCCGCGCCCTGGCCGAGGTTGAGCAACACGGGGCGCGTCGGGTCCTGCTTGCGCATCGCCTCGTAGTCCTTGACGACGCGCCACGGTTCGATCGGCGGGCCGTAGCCGATGGCGGCGGCCTGCGCGTTGTCGGGTTCGTCGGCGTGCATCCAGCCCTTGATGGCCTTGCCGTCGTGGCCGAGCCCGACCTCGTTCTGGGCGCAGATCACCGCCATGCCGGCCGCTTCGAGTGCTGTGAGCTGCGCCGCGGTCGGTCCGCCGTAGAGGCCGACGTAGAGGTTGATGCCGACCTCCTGGTAGCGCCTGGCGTTGTGCGGCGATTGCAGCCAGACGCCGATCGGGAAGTAGTCGGCGGCGGTCGGCAGTCCGTTGGCGAAGCGCGTGGTCGGGGATTCGGTAGCGGTGCCGGGGCGTTGCGCCGGCAACAGGCCGAGCAGCAACAGGGGCGTGAGCCAGGGTCGCATCAAGACAACGTGGGGCAAGCGGCGAGGCGGGTCAAGGCTGGGCGCCGGCGGGCGGCAGTCACGGCTCGTCGTTCCAACCCTCGGCGCCGCGCAACGGCACGAAGCGCACCGGGATCAGCTCCTCGCGGTCGAAGCGATCGAAGCCGAGTCGCCGCACGCGCACCAGCCGCTGATCACCCGGCGGCCCGATCGGCATCACGAGGCGGCCGTTCGGTGCCAGTTGCCGCGGCAGCGAGCGCGGGACGTCGGGGCCGCCGGCGGTGACGACGATCGCGTCGAACGGCGCCTCGTCGCGCAGTCCGATCGAACCGTCGCCGGCGTGCACGTGGACGTAGGGGTAGCCGGCGCCGCGCAGCTTCGCGGTCGCGGTCTCGGCCAGCTCGGCGATCGACTCGATGCTGTGGACGACGGCGGCGATCTCGCCGAGCAGGGCCGCGTTGTAGCCCGAGCCGGTGCCGACCTCGAGCACGCGGTCGCCGGTGCGCAGCTCGAGCGCATCGAGCATGTAGCCGACGATGTACGGCTGCGAGATCGTCTGGCCGGCCTCGATCGCCTGCGCGCAGTCGTCGTAGGCCGAGCGACGCAGGGCCACGGGCACGTAGTCCTCGCGCGGCACCTTCCGCATCGCCGCCAGCACCGCCGGTGTCAGCACGCCGCGGGCCTCGACCTGTTCGCGGACCATCGCCTCGCGCAGGGCGGGGTAGTCGGGTTCGTCGCTGTCGTTCGTCACGTGGGTTCGATCGGTAGGTTGCCGGCCGAACCGGCTGCGGACAACAACTACCAGGTTGGCTGGGGGCGGGGGTGATGGCCTGTGTCGAGGGTCGATCTCGGCTCGTGGTCGGAATCCGGAACGGTGGGTGCTCACGTCATTCGAAAGAGGGCGGACGGGCAGGAGATCGGGACGAGGCGGTGCTCGGTGGCCGATTGGCCCATGGTGCTGGTCTCGAGACTCGCGTAGACAGGGGCTCACAAGGACGGCGACAAGAGGTAGAGTCGTGTCTGTCTGCGGGGAGTCCGCAGCCGACCTGTCTGGAGTTGCCGTGAAGGACTCA
>JAGQRA010000063.1 GCA_020425885.1 Planctomycetota bacterium
GCTCGTGCTCGTACCAGCGGCGCAGCGCGAAGGTGTCGCGGCCGACCAGCACGAAGTTCAGCTCGCGGCGCAGGTGGTGGTCGAGCCGTTGCGGCGTCGCCCGGCGATAGCGCTCGCGGTAGGCGAACACCAGGTCGATGAACTGCATCGGCCGGCCTTCCTCCTCGAGCAGCTCGGCGAGGCGCGAGGCCGGCGACTTGGGGTTGGGCACCACGGCTTCGCCGGCCTCGGTGATGGCGAGCGACAGCCGCAGTTCGCTGCGCAGCAGGTGGGTCACGATCCCGGCCGGCACCGACCTGCGCTCGATGTCGAGTTCCTCGACCAGCGTGGCGAGCGGCAGCGGCAGGCGGTGCCGGGTCAGCACGCGACGCATGTGCTCGAGCAGGCGCCGCAGCGAGCGCCGCGGCGTCGCCAGCAGCAGGCCGCCGTGCAGATGGTATTCGTGCGGGAAGCAGAACGCGGCCAGCCGCAGCGGCAGGATGAGGTCGTCATTGGCGCGCGCCATCGTGTCGAGCAGGGTGCCCTTGGCCAGATGCAGCGGATCGAGCACGCCGTCGAAGGCGCGCTGCTCGGCCAGCAGGTCCTGCCGCAGCCGCGTGATGAGCTGCCGCGAACGGTCGTGCAGCCTGGTCCGCGTGCGGTCGGCGAGGCTCTCGGTCGCGCGCAGGTCCATGCCCTGGCGCCGCGCGAAGTGGACCATCGTGGTCGGCGCCTCGTCGATGCCGAGCAGCGCCCGCAGCAGCGCCCGTTGATCGTCGTCGAGCGGGATCAGCAGGTGCCCCTGCAGCGACGGCCAGTCGAGCGCGTCGAACGGGATCGTCGCCTGGCGCGGCAGGCAGCGATCGATGGCCCGGCCGATCGCGGTGCGCACGGCGGCGGTGCTCTCGGCGTCGACGAAGTCGCAGGACTCGAGCGGCAACGCCACCAGGTCGGCCACCGACTTGATACCGAGGACCGTGATCGTGTTCTTGACGTGGTCCGTTAGGTCGAGATCGGTGATGGCCAGGCGCAGCAGTCCCTCGGGCAGGAACCGCAGCGCCGCGGCGTCGATGATGATCTCGTCGGTGGCGGTCACCGGATCGTCGGGTCGATGGTGCGCAGGGTCGCCTTGCTCGTGCGCCGTCGGGCGAGTTCGAGCACCGGTTGCGGCACGTCGCGCCGCAGCGAGGTCGCGCCGGTGCCGGCGGCCAGCAGGCCTTCGGTCAGGCAGAGCTTGACCCGGGGGCAGCCGGTGCGGCTCAGCAGCTGCCGCATCGCGGCGACGGCGGTCTGGCCGCCGGCCTGGCGCAGCAGCTCGGCCGCCCGCAGTTCGCGGTGGCGATCGCCGGCGAGGTGGGCGGGCAGTCGGTCGGCGAGCAGCTCGGGCTGCACCCGGGCCAGGCCCTGGCGCAGCATGCGGGCGCGATCGTCACGGGTCTCGGCGAGGTAGATCGGCAGCACCTCGTCGAGCGTCGTGATGTCGGCCGTGCGGGCGATCACCTCGATCAGCGAGGCGGCCGTGGTCTGGCCGCGGGTCAGCGCCAGGCGCAACGCGGCGCAGGCGCGGTCGCGATCGTCGCCGCCCAGATCGAGCGTCGGCATGGCGGCCAGCGCGTGGGCGGCGTCGTGCGCGATCCGGGGTTCGGCGGCGTCGAGGCTGCGCGCCAGCAAGGCCGTGCGGCCGGCGGTCGTCGTCGCCGCGAGCAGACGTCTGACGTGGTCGGTCAGGGCCACGGTCGTCGGCACGACGCCACGGCTACCGCCGAACGGATGCAGCGTGCGCCCCGTCCGGGTCAGGAACAAGAGGCGCCGATCGCCGACCGCGAGCGCGAACAGGCTGCGGCCGCAGCAGGCACCGGCCGGCTCCAGCAGCGAGAACTCTGCGCCCGGGTCACCCTTCAGGGCCTGGTCGACGCGCCATTCCATGCGGTGCCACTGCGGCGACGGGTCGGTCGCCCTGACGACGGTGGCGGTGACGACGAGGTCGGCGCGATCGCAGGCCGCGGCCAGCGTCGTCGCCTGATCCTGCGCCGCGGCCGTGGCCACGAGCACGGCTACCGGGAGAATCGAGTGGAGAGGTCTCATCGCAGCAGAATCCTCTGGCGCAGGTAGGCGAGGTCGATGTCGCGGAAGTAGTAGTCGAGCGTCAGCATCGCCTCGTAGCCGACCGAGGCGGCCATGACCTCGGCGGCGCCGGCGTAGGTGTCGTGCAGCGAGCTGTCGCCGAACAACCCGCCCGGCGACGGTCCCGGTGCGACCAGACCGACCGAGTGGCCGACCTCGTGCGCGAGGATGATGCCCATCACCGTCGCCCAGTCGTCGGCGGCCTGCATGATCGTCAGCCATCGCGCGCGTTGGCTGCTGGTCGCCGTCTGGTAGTCGAAGCCGGGGTCGAGCACGACGGCATCGAGCGGATCCGTTCCGGCCGGAACGCCACCCATCGCCGGCGCCAACGGCCGGAAGCGCTGCGCGTACATCGTCAGGTACGACGGCCAGGACTGGACATGGATGCGGCTCTGATACAGCCACATCTCGCCCGGGAAGACGCCGAGGCCCGGGTTCGTTCCGGTATCACGGTCGTTGATGTCGCCGTTGCGGTAGTCGTAGAAGGCGCGGCCGAGCACGCCGGTGCTCTCGTCGCCGTAGCCGCGGCCGCGCTGGCCCTCGGGGTCGAAGCCGCCGAGCGCGATCTGGGTGTGCGGGATCGCGATCGGCGCCCGCTTGGTGAAGCGGAGCCAGACCGAGCCGTCGTCGATCGGCTCGCCGCGGCTGCCGCGCCCGTAGAGGCTGTTGGCCTTGGCGATGATGCCGTCGATCACGATGTTGCGCAGGCGGGCGTTGGCGCCGACCGGGTCGCCGGTGCTGGCGAGGCCGATGCGGACGAGATCCTCGCCGAAGTCATCGCTGCCGGTGCCGTCGCGGTCGAGGTCGGTGCGCACCCAGACGACCTGGATCCGTTCGAACGGTGTCAGCGAGGCCTCGGCGGCGGCGACCGCGAACGGCAGCGGTGCCGAGGTGGCGGTGTTGCCCGACAGGTCGGCGGCGCGCACCGACATGACCCAGTCGCCGGCGCCGAGCGCCGCGCCCGGCGGGACGGTGACATGCAGCGTCGAGTGTCCGACCTCGGCGGTGGCGAACAGCGTGGCGGCGCCGGGGCCCTGTGCCGAACCGGCGAGCTGGATCTCGACCGAGCTCATGTCGAGCGATCGATCGCCCGGGTCGGAGACGGTGACATCGATGGTGAAGCCGTAGGGCGGCAGCACCAGCCCCGCGCTGCGCGAGGCGTCGATGTTGTTGAGCGTGGCGAGCACCGTCGGTGGCACGCTGTCCTGGCCGGTGCCGGTGCGGAAGCGCGCGCTGCGGTCGGTCGAGAACCAGCTGCCGGTGGTGCGCCGGACGCCGGCGCTGCCGCCGAGGATACGGGTGCGGTAGTAGGTCGACGGCAGCAGGCCGGGATTCGGGGTGAAGCGCGCGATCCTGTTCTGACCGAGGATCTCGAGCGTGCCCGGGATCGGCAACTCCTGGTCGTCGGTGACGAGGATCGTCGTCGAGTTCATCGTCGCCGGGTCCATCGGCGCGTCGAAGACGATGCTGACATGGGCGCCGATCGGGACGCCGGTGGCGCCGTCGGGTGGCATGATCAGGGCGGTCGGCAGCCGGTCGTCGGTCGTCGTCGAGAACGAGATCGAATGATCCGCGGCCATCACGTTGCCGGCGACGTCGTGGATGCCCTCGTGGCCGCCCTGCAGCGTCAGGGTGCAGAGGCTGGCGATGGGCAGCTCGAGGATCGGCGTCACACGCACGACGACGGGCGACGGGCGCTCGACGACGATCGCGAGCTCTTCGCCGTTGGCGCTGAGGCGGACCGTGTCGTTGCCGATCCAGTCGGGATCGAGCGCCTCGTCGCAGGTGACCTCGAGAATGGCATTGATCGAGACGCGGGTCTCGCCCGGCTGCGGCGTGCTCGATGACACCAGCGGCGGCGTGACGTCCGTGCCGGTCGTGAACTGCAGCGCCTGCGTCGCCTCGAGGACGTTGCCGCTGACGTCGGTGGTGGCGGCGGCGCCGAGCAGGAACGCCAGCGTGTAGGTCCGGGCGTGCTGCAGTTCGACCAGCGGCTGCACGCGCAACGTGCGCTGGTCGCTGCTGGAGTCGATCGCGAACGGGACGATGCTGCCGTACTCGTCCTGGAACGACAGCGACGCCGGCTCGACGGTGCCGGGGTCCATCGATTCGCTGAAGGCGTAGGTGGGCTGCACGACCGGCGAGATGCCGGTCGACCCCTGCGGCGGCCACATCGACAGCACGGCCGGGCGGTCGGCGTCGGTCGCGGTCGTGAACGTCGTCGCCGACAGGGTGCCGA
>JAGQRA010000533.1 GCA_020425885.1 Planctomycetota bacterium
CTTCGAAGCAAGGCCTTCGAACAGAACACACTGTCGGTTACGGTTGCACATTCGAGAGGAGTCGCTTTGGCTTCCTGTTGGCTTCGCAACCTCAGGTACGCCCGAGCCTCCTCTCGAAATTCACCCTGCTCGTGAATAGTCCGGGCTAGAAGGCGCGGCGCATCATCGAGCGCGTGGCCAACGACGACCGCACCCGCAACCTGCTGACGATCCTCCTGCTGCGCTGCGAGATGGTCGACGAGGTCGCCGCCGCACGCGATCTCATCCTCGCCGAACGCGACGAGTGCCTCGGCATGGTGGACGAGCAGGTCGAGCAAGCGAAGGCGAGCGGCGAATTGCCGGCCCTTGTCGCCCCACGCGCGACGGCGATATCGCTGTTCTCGATGTTCGACGGCCTCGCCTACCGCTGGCTGTTCGACACCCGCAAGTTCGACTTCGAGGCCGTCGGCGACATCCTGCTCGACACCTGGTTCACCGGCCTCGTGGCGGCGCCGAGCCTGTCGGCGTGCTGATGCTGCGGTACCGTCGGCTATGATTGGCCGTCCTCGAAACCGCCTCCGCCGCAGGCGAAGGAGATCCCGTCAATGAGACTGCTCGCTCTCGTCATTCCGTTGTTCGCCTGTGGCTGCGCGTTCCTCCGGCCAGCCACGACGCCGATGCCGATGGTGCTGCACGAGGCCCCCGGCGGCCCGGCCGACACGCTCGTCGTGCTGCTGCCCGGGCTCGGCGATGGTCCGGACGACTACTTCGAGCACGGCTTCGTCACGCGCATCCAGCAGGCGCGCCCGCGCGCCGACGTGATCGCGGTCGACGCGCACTTCGGCTACTACCGTTCGCGCACGTTGCTGCCGCGGCTGCAGACCGATGTGCTCGATCCGGTCGCCGATCGCTACGACGAGGTGTGGCTGGTCGGTATCTCGATGGGAGGCTTCGGCGCCGCGATCTTCTGCAAGGAGTTCCGTGGCACGGTCGACGGGTTGATCCTGCTGGCGCCGTACATGGGCGAGCGCGAGGTGATCGCGTCGGTGCGGGACGCCGGAGGGCTCGCGAACTGGGTGCCGCCGATGGCTGTCGAGGGCACCGAGGATGAAGCAGACCGCAAGGTTCAAGAGCTGTGGGCGTTCTATCGCGAGTATGCGGTTGCAGATGGCGAGGCGGCGGAGCCACTGCCGAAGTTGTACCTCGGCTGGGGGACGGAGGACGGGCTGCGCGCGCCGTTGACGATGCTCGCGGAGGTGTTGCCTGAAGATCAGGTCGTCACGGTGCCCGGGGGGCACGAGTGGACGGTGTGGAAGCCGTTGTTCGACCAGCTGGTCGAGCGGGCGCTCGGCGGCTGACTGCCGGTCGTCGGAACGGCTCACGCGTAGCCGAACAGCGCTGGTTGGCCGACGTCGACGGTGACGCCGTGCTCGACTTGGTCGGTCTGCTCGAAGACGGCGTCTACGCCAACACGACGAACGTGCCGAGCGCGCGGCAGCTCGTGCCGGACACCTGTGGCGCCATCTACAGGGCCAACCCCTCGACGACGGCGCACCTCGACGTCGACGGCGGCACCCGACTTCCTTTCGCGAACGGCACGTCCGCGGTCCTTCCCGGTCCATTCGGCAGCGCGCATGAGGCTGTCAGCCGAGAAGACCTGATCGCCACTCCTCAGCCTCGACCCGGCTTCCCTTGCTACCCAGTCCACCTCGGAGCCGGGTTCACTCCCCGACCCTGCTTCCTCACCGTCACGCCCGGACAGGCCGACGGCGAGCAACCATGCGGTCCGTCGCCGCTTCTCGACCAGAACCTCGGCTCATGCACAAGCACTCGCACCTCCTGCCTCTGGCCATCGCGACCTCGCTCGCGCTTCCTGCCCAGACCTGGACGGAATCCGGCGATGCCGGCGATCTGCCCAACACGGTGCAGCCGGTCCTCGGCAGCGGCCCGCTCACCCACATCAGCGGCAACCTCGGCACCGGCGCCGACGGCAACTTCCAAGTCAGCGTCAACCAGGGCAATCACGCGGCGGTGATCGAGGCCTGGGGACACGTCAACGGCAAGTTCGTGTGCCGGGTCGATGTCTTCGATGCCGCCGGCAACCCCGCGGATCGCGGCTTCACGTGCCACTACCGTCGCGGCGGCCAGCCGACCGACATCGCCGGCTACCTCTGGGCCGACCAACCTGCCAGCGCGCAGTACACGCCGAACACGTTCTACTCGTGGAACGGCAATCGGCCGGATCCGACGATCACGCGCTACACCAACGGCCTCTACCGCTGCCTCTTCCCCGGGATCGCGAACCCGTTCCAGGGCGGCAGCTTCGAGGTGAGCGCCTACAAGTCTGCGCCGACGCTGATGCTGCGGGCGAAGATCGACTCTTGGGGCGTCGTCACCGGCACCACCGACCTCGAGATCTTCGTGCGCACGTTCGACGGCGCCGGCAACCAGGTCGACGCGTCGTTCCTGCTGAACTACCACCTCGCTCCGGGCCAGATCGCAGCCAGCGATGGCTCGGGTTCGTACGTGTGGGCCAACCAGCCGACCGCGGCGCTCTACGCGCCGCCGAACGGCTATCGCCGCAGCAACGGCACCTACGGACCGAACAACTCCGCGACCATCGGGCGCCTGGGCACGGGCTGGTATCGGGTCGACCTGCCCGACGGCGCCACTGACTACAGCGCCGCTACCTGCGTCGCCCGGGGCACGAGCAGTGACTACGCCGCGATATCCTACACGTCGCCGAACGGTCCCGGCACGGTGGTCTACGTCTACACCTTTGACGCCGCCGGGGCCCCGGTCGACTCCGAGTTCCTGCTCAACTACACGACGAACCATCCCGCCGGCACCCTGGCCACCAACACCGTGATCGGCCACGGCTGCAGCGACACGCTGCTGGCCCCGCTGTCGCGCCCGATCACCGGCACCAACTGGACCTATCAGGTCACCGATGCGCCGGCCGGCGCCAGCCTCGGCTTCATCCTGCTCGGCCTCGGCAACCCCAACCTCGACCTCACCCCGCTCGGCATGACCGGCTGCGCGCGCTACACCGACCAGCTCGCCATCGCGCTGATGCCGGGAACGTATCCAGGGGCGACGGGCAGCACCGCGATCTCGCCGGCGGCGTCCTTCCTCGGGTTGAACCTCTTCGCCCAGGTGGCGCTGCTGGTGCCGGGTGCCAACGCGCTCGGCGTCACCGCCAGCAACGGGCTCAGGGGCCGGATCGGCGACGTCTAGTTGCCAATCCGCGCCTTGCCCGCATCGGACACGATGATGCCGAGCGGATTGACCGCGTCGAACACGGCCCACTGGTGGAACAGCTCGACCCCGAGGTAGCTCGCCGAGTTGGGCACGGCGATCGAATCGCTCGCCGTGCCGGTCGCCGACGTGATCACGAACCGCGCGGTGTCGAGCGCCACCCTGAGTTCGCAGCCCGGCGCGTTCGGCAGGGGCGCCGGCAGCGGGGCGTTGAGGAAGACCGAATCCGATAGGCCGGTGATGATGCTCGCACCCGTCGCCGGCAGCGCGGCCGCGAGGGTGACGGCATAGGCGGTACCGAGAACCGGCCTGCCGACGTGGCCCAACGCCGGCGGCAGGGAGTTCGAGCCCGCGCAGCCGGTGCCGAAGTTCGCGAAGACCGCGCTGGTCGCGACCTCCCAGGTTTCGCCGGGAAGGCCCGCGCCGTCGAAGCCGCCGAACAACACCGTGCGCTTGCGCTGGCTGTCGTAGGCCATTGCATGGGACCTTCGAGCCGACGGTCCGGTGACGGGCAACTGCGTCCAGGCCGAGCCGTCCCATTCCCAGGTATCGCCGAGGAAGACGCTGTTGTCGAAGCCGCCGAACATCACAGTGCGACTCCGCTGGCTGTCATAGGCCATCTCGTGACTGCCACGGGCGGGCGGCCCGGCCGCGACGGCCTGGGTCCAGGTGCTGCCGTTCCATTCCCACGTATCGCCGAGCGAACCGGCTGGCCAGCCGAACCCGCCGAACAGCACGGTGCGCCCGCGGTGGCGGTCGTAGACCATGGCGTGATGGCTACGGGCGGAGGGCCCGGTCGCGCTCCGCTGGCTCCAACTGGCCCCGTTCCACTCCCAGGTGTCGCCGAGATAGCCGAGGCCCCAGGATCCGCCGAACAACACCGTGCGCGCCCGCTGGCTGTCGTACGCCATCGCGTGGTGGAGGCGGGCCGGCCCGTTGGTGGACAGCTGCGTCCAGGTCGAACCGTTCCACTCCCAGGTATCGGCGAGCGCGGTGCCCGACAGGGCCACGCTGCCGCCGAACAGCACGGTCGTGCCGCGCTGGCTGTCATAGACCATCGCGTGATTGCTGCGGCCGAGGGCGGCGAAGCTGCCGAACGGGATCCAGGTGGCGCCGTCCCACTCCCAGGTATCGCCGAGGCCGACGACGGGCCAGGAGGAATCGCCGCCGCACATCACGCTGCGGCCCCGCTGGCTGTCGTAGGCCATCGCGAGGCCCTGGCGAGGCGGCGGTCCGCCGGCGGCGACCCGGTTCCACGCCTGCGCGGCCAGGGGTGCTGTCACCAGCATCGACAGCAGCGCCATCGCGGGCCACCGCACTGCGACGAAGTCGATGCTGCCGATCCGCATGTTGATCTCGGGGAGCGCCGGGGTGTCGACGGCTGCTTCACCACGATATCACTCCGAACGATGACGACCGGAGACCGAATGGACGCGACCATGACGGCCGATCCGGCACAACCGCCTCCGCCATCGCGGAAGCGACGGCATTCGAGACCAGGACCCAGTCAAGGCATCAGGCGTGTCAGTCGCCGACACGCGCGCGCAGGGCCCGCGTGAGGCCGAACCCGAGCGGCGCCGCAGCGTCGAGCACGACGGCCTGGGAATGGATCGTGAGACCGACGATCCACTGCGCCCGCGGCAGCGGCAGCGACCATTCTGCGTTCCCCGCAGCCGATGTGATCGCCAACGAGAGGGCGATGCCGCCCTGCAGCCAGCTCGTGCAGCCCTGGCCGAGCGAGACGTTGGCAGGCGCGAACGCGACCCAGGTCATGGCCGGCGATGCAGCCGGCGCGGCCGCGAGATCGAAGCCGAATGGCGCGCTCGGCAGCGGTGCGACGCTCGTCGTGAGCACCGGCACTGCCCCCACCGCACCACAGCCGACTCCGATCTCGGTGACCGTCGACGGGGTGTTCGTCAGGAGCCGCACGCCCTCACCGTCGCAGGACCATGGCAGGCCGCGCTCGCTGTCGTGGAGGACGACGCCGTGCACGATCGGCCAGGTCGTCGCCGCCGCCCAGCTGTTTCCCATCCACTGCGTGACGTAGGGGGTGCCGTACGTGGACATCACCCCGCCGCGTACCGGGTCGTACCAGATCGATTCGGCCGGATCGACGTAGTTGCCGCCGTGATCGATCCAGTCGACGCCGTCCCATTCGTAGGTCTCGGTCAGGGTCGACGTCGTGCTCGGATGCCTGCCCTGCATGACGACGAGAGCGCGTGCGACATCGTAGGCCATGTGCGGCGAGCGCAGCGGCAGCGGCACGAGCGTCGGAGTTCGCTGCGCCCACGACGCACCGTCCCATTCCCACGTATCGGCGAGCCAGAGGCCGAGCGGGTCCTTGCCGCCGAACAAGACCACGCGGTCGCGCGCCGCGTCGAAGCCCATCGCCGCGAACGAACGGGCAGGCGGGGTCGTCGTCGCGCCGACCGGCAGCCACACGGCACCGGCGGTCCAGCGCCACTGGTCGGCCCATGACGTCACGCCGTCTTCACCGCCGAACAGCACCAGTTCGCCGCGCACCGGGTCGAATGCCATGGCGTGCCCCCATCGCGGACTCGGCGCGAGCGCCAGCGCATGGGGTTGCCACGCGCCGGCGTGCCACGTCCACGTGTCACCGCGGGCGCCGCTGCCGTCGCGACCGCCGAACAGCACGGTCTCGCCACGTAGCGCATCGTGCGTGACGGCGAAGTCGGCCCGTCCTGCCGGCAGCACCGCCGCGTGCCGCGCCCATGCCGAACCGTCCCACGACCAGACATCGCTCGCCGCCCACGGCGGCGACGTCACGGCGAGTTGTCCGCCGGCGACGCACACGCGCTGCAGAGCTTCGTCGAACCACATCGCGCGACGGATCGCCGCCGGCACGCCGACCGCGGTGACGAGCGTCCAGGCAGTTCCGTCCCACTCCCACGTATCGGGCACGGGCACCACGCCGCGCAGACCGCCCAGGGCGACGACACGGTTGCGCGCGAAGTCGGTCGCCAGCTGGAACTCGATCGTGTCGGGGCCCGAGCCGCTGGCGACGGGCGTCCAGCCGGAGCCGGTCCACGCATTCGTGCGCAGCACGCCGCCGCTGTCGCGCCCGTGCATGATCACCTGGCCGCGCACGGGGTCGAAGGCCAACGGGCCGCGTGCGGACACGCCGAAGAACCCTCGCGATACCCAGTCGACGCCGACCAGCTCGAACGTGCGCGTCGTCGTGCCGAGGTCGGGGTCGAGGATGCCGACGAGGATGCCGCGCGCGCGATCTTCGGCGAGGCGATTCGGTGGCAGCGACGTCGACACCTGCGCCCAGCCCGTGCCGTCCCATTCGAACACCGCGGTCGGCGAGAACGCGCCGGCCGTCAACCGGCCGCGCGCCGGGTCCCACGCGATCGTCGCCGTCGTCGCGACGATGCCACCGCCCGGCAGCCGCGCCCATTCGGCGTTGCCGCCGGCCCCGATGCGCACGGTCCAGTCCTCGTTGCGCCCGTCGAACACGTGCACGCGCCCGGTCGTCGGATCGGTAGCAGCCGACTTGAAGGCGCCGGTCGCGAGCGACGGGGTGCCGCGCGCCACCCATTGCTGAGCCGACAGCGCGGCGGCGAGCAGGAACGGCGCAGACGAGAACGCGGAGAACGGCTGTGGCATGGTCACCTCGCGAGGGGTGCAGAGGCTAGCAGTCGGAGCACCGAAGGTTGCGCCGACCGGCAATCGTTCCCGCACCGACCGCGCGCCCGACGCTGCCGTCTCGAGGCTGCCGTCTCGAGGCTGCCGCCGCGGATCACGAAGTGCGCTTCGGCGTCGAGCCGCGGTTCGACTTGCTGCGCATCGGCACCGGGGCCGGGCGAAGTCACGCCGTGACGCGGGTCACAGATAGCGCGTCCATGCCCGCGGGTTGCGTTCGCGATGGCGAGCGTAGAGCCAGCACAGCGGCAGGCACGCGGCGCTGACCAGCAACGCGAGCAACGGGCTCTGCCACGCGGCGCCGGTGCCGCGTGCCGGCAGCAAGTGGCAGGCCTGCAGCAATGCGATCATCGGCAGGTGCAGCAGGTAGAAGAACATCGGCACGCGGCCGAGCAGCCGGATCGGCATTGCCTCGACGATCGCGCGCACACGCGGGCCGACGGCCGTGAATGCGGCGAGCAGCAGCAAGGCGATGCCGAGTTCCATCGCCAGGAACGAGATGCTCGGCGGGTACTTGCTGCAGTGCATCCACTCGAGCGGGAGAAGACCGTTGCGGTGCAGACCCATGTTGCCGAAGCCGTCGACGCCGCGCACGACGACGAACCCGGCGAGGGCGCCGAGGCCGAGCAGAGCCAGCTTGCGGGCGGTGACGAGGCCGGCGGCGAAGTGTCGACCGAGCACGTGACCGATCAACATCACCGGCAGCCAGGGCAACAACGGGTAGATGCAGAGCACGGCGAACGCCTCGTCGCCGTCGCCGCCGAGACTCCCCCACGGCCCCCCGGTCAGCAGCGCGACGACCGACAGCGGCAGAGTCCACGGCGATTCGAGCGTCGCGGTGCGGATCAGTTCAGCCGCGACGAGCGCCACGGCCGCGAGCCCGAGCTGCGCGTTGGCCGGCAGCCGCCGCAAACCCGCCATCAGCGCCATGCAGCCCCCGATCGCCCACAGCACCTGCAGGAACACCGGCAGCATCGCCGGCCCCATGCCCTCGGCGGTGCGCCAGAAGCACGACACCAGCGTGACCTCGAGTCCGACGATCACCGCCGCACGCAGCAGCAGATGTCGCGCGTTCGCCCGCGACAGCGCAAGCGACGCGCCGGCGAGCAGCACGAACGTCGGCGCGCACAGGTGCGTGCACCAACGCACCACGAAGTCCGCCGCCGCCGGCATCCTGCCGCCGCCGAACAGCACCGAGTCCCCCTGCGCGTGGTGCGGATTGGTCGCGAAGTCGACGTGGTCCATCGCCATCAGGACCATCACGAGACCACGCAGCCAGTCGATCGCGGGCAGACGTCCTGAGGCGGGGGGCATGGCGCAAGCAGACGCCGAAGCCGGCGGGGGCTCTACATCGAACTCGCAATCCGCGTGGATGACGCGCACCCGCGGTCCGGGCGGCCCATCCGGTGGTCACCGCCCTCACTGCGCCGCGCCGCGACTCTGCGCACACCCGACCACACCTTGGCCGGGTGCCGGAGTGCGCTCCGGTAACACGGTTACTCCCGCGGCTCCCACGCTCCGGCGGTGAACGACCGGCGACGACTCGGCGATGGCAACGGTTCCACCGGGGCGAGGTCGCCGTAAGATCCCCGCCCCCTCTCCGATGTCGATTCGCCGCGAAGGTCCCGTCAGCCAACGTCTGCTCACCCTCCTGCAGAAGCTCCCGCCCCCCGACCGCGCCCGCTGCGGCGCGTTCGATGGTCCCATCGCGCCGCACTCGTCGATGACGCGGCGGCAGGACCTCGTGTCGCGCGCGCCGCTGCGCGCCGACCTCCGCCTCAGCCGGCTGCAAACCCGGCTCGGCACCGCCGTCAGCTGCCGCCGCTTCCTGCGCCTGTTCGGAGTGGGCCGCAAGTGACCGAATCGACCTGGCTCAACCAACGCGAGCGCGGCACCCTGCTGCTGATCCGCATCACGATCCGGCTGGCGACGATGTTCGGCCGTCGCGCCGTACGACCGTTGGTGGTCATGATCGCGCTGTGGTACCGACTGTTCGACAAGAACGCCGTGCGCGCCTCGCGCGATTGGCTGCGCCGGGCGCACGGCAGCGAGCCGGGCTTCTGGGCGATCTACCGCCACATCCGGACCTTCGCCCAGGTCACGCTCGATCGCGTCTTCCTCGTCACCGGCCGCACCCGCGGCTTCGCCTTCACGAGCAGCGGCCACGACAACCTCGTGGCGCAGATGGCGACCGGGCACGGCGCCGTGCTGCTCGGCGCCCACGTCGGCAGCTTCGAGGCGATGCGCGGCCGCAGCTTCGAGAGCAACCTCCGCATCCAGGTGCTCGGCTACTTCAAGAACGCGCGCATGATCAACGCCCTGCTCGAGCAGCTGAGCCCCGAGCGCAACGCGACCGTGATCCACCTCGGCGACGATCCGGTCGGCACCATGGCCAGGGTGCGGGCGCGGCTCGACGACGGCGACTTTGTCGCCCTGCTCGGCGATCGCACCGGGCTCAACGAACGCACGACCACGGCGCGCTTCTTCGGCGAGGAGGCCAGGTTCCCGAGCGGACCGTTCCTGCTGGCCTCGCTGCTGCGCTGCCCGGTCTACCTCGTCTTCGGCCTCTATCGCGAGCCGAACCGCTACGACCTCTCGTGCGAGCTGTTCGCCGAACGCATCGACCTGCCGCGCCGCGACCGCGAACGCGGCCTGCAGGCGGCGGTGCAACGCTTCGCCGATCGCCTCGAGGAGCGCTGCCGCAGCGCCCCGGACAACTGGTTCAACTTCTACGATTTCTGGAGCAAGCAGTGAGCCGACCGAAACGGCCCGACCACGCCGTCACCCTCGACCTCAAGGTCGCCTTCTACCAGTGCGACCCGCTCGCCGTCGCCTGGCACGGTCGCTACTTCGAGTGGTTCGAACAGGCCCGCAGCGCGCTGTTCGCCAGCATCGGCCTCGAGGTCGGACAGATCCGTGATCTCGGTCACCGCATGTACGTCGTCGACGCCCGCTGCCGCTACATGGCGCCGCTGGCCTACGCCGATCCGGTCAGGGTGACCGCCTGGTTCATCGCCGCCTCGCCGCTGATCCGCGTCGGCTACGACATCTACAACCCCGACACCGAGCGTTGGTGCGCGCGCGCCTTCACCGTGCTCGCCACCACCGATGCCGGTGGCGCGCTGCTGCCGAAGACGCCCGACGCCATCGTCCGCCGGCTGCCGGTGGCGTAGCTGCGCCGGCGCGCGACGCTCTGCCACATCGTTGCTGCTTCGCGCCGGTCGTCGACCCGTCGGTGCCGTTCAGTCGCCCGCGCCGATCACGAGGGCGTCGCCCCAGACCCCGAACGCGTCCTTGCCCTCGAAGTACAGCATCAGGCACTGGACACCGTCGAGCTCGATGTCGATCTGCTCCGGCTCGCTGTCGACGGTCATCTTGCCGCTGTCCCAGAGCACCTTGTTGGCGAAGAAGTCCTCGTTCTGCACGCGGAAGCGTCCGACGGCCCCGGCCGCGGACGCCGGGTCGATGGCGACGGTCGCGCGGAAACGCCCGGCCCGGTTCTTCACGAGGAACAGGAACGCCGACTTGCCGCGGACGCCGAAGCCCGTCGCGTATTCGCGGTCGCCGATGACGATCGGCTTGCCGCCGAAGGTGCTGTCGTAGGCCGGCGGGTTGTGTCCCTTCCACACGTAGTAGAGCTCGCTGAGCGGCGTCTCGCCCTTGCGGGTCACGGTGTACTTCTCGAGGCTCATCGGCGACGGCAGCGGTAGCGGCGGTCCGGGCCTGCCGACCTTCAGCATCCGGTGTTCGTGCTGTCCGAGGCCCGCGGCAGTGAAGCCACCCTCGAACGAGCCGAGGTCCTTCCGAGCCCACAGATCGCGAACCGACTGCGTACCGGCGAGCCCGATCTGGTCCCAGCGCACGCGGATGTCGGCCGCCTTCCGGTTCTTGTTGAGCAGCAGCACCGCCGTCGTGCCATCCGCCAGCGGCTTGTTGTAGATCTCGCGGCCGTCGTCGGCGGAGACCCTGTAGCCCTGCACGCCCCGAGGGTCCTGGTCCACCGCGATCAGCTCGGGCGCCGTCAGCACCGACATCACGTCCGCACCCGCCGTACGCAGGTCGTTCCCCGCCATCAGCGGCGCCGCGAGGATGCACCACAGACTGAAGTGGGCGCGGTTGCCGATCGGCGCGCGCTCGGGCGCGATGTGTTTCAGGTTGCCCACCTGCAGCATGTCCGGATCGTTCCAGTGTCCGGGCCCCGCGAACTGCCAGAGACCGTTGAACGCGGGGTGGATCGCGCGATCGCCGGCCGAGGTCTCGGCGCAGTGGTAGATCGAATCCATCCACGGATAGATGTCGCCCGACGTTCGCCACAGCTGCGCCGCCGCGCGGCCGCCCCACGCCCAGGCCGCGTTGCCGAAGTCGGAGATGCTCAGGACGATCGGCCGACCGGTGCGTTCGATCTCCCGCCGGTAGATGGCGTAGTCCTCGGAGCTGAAGCGACCGTTGCTCTCGGCGAAGCAGCTGTCGAGCTTGATGTAGTCGACGCCCCACTCGGCGAACGTCGCCATGTCGACCGCTTCGTGCCCGAAGCTGCCGGGGAGCTGCTGGCAGGTCAGCTTGCCGCGATCCTCGTAGATGCCGAACCGGAGCCCCCGCGCGTGCAGGTAGTCGCCGATCGCCTTCATGCCGGAGGGAAACTTCCGCGGATCAGCCATGAGTCGACCGTCCGCGTCGCGCTCCGCGGCCATCCAGGCGTCGTCGAGGACGAGATAGCGGTAGCCGGCGTCGCGCATACCCGAGTCGACCATCGCGTCCGCGATCGCCTCGATCTTCTGCTCGTCGATGTCCTTCTCGAACGCGTTCCAGCTGTTCCACCCCATCGGCGGCGTCGGCGCGAGCCCGCTCCGCTCCTGTGCCGCGAGCGTGCCGACGGCCAGCACAACGACGCCCGCGATCCGAAGCTGCCAACGCGGAGATTCCATGCGCCGAGAACTGTATCAGGAGGCCGAGCCGGACACCTCGAGGCTGGTGCCGCGTGCCGCAAGTGGTACACGGATGCCGTGACCCACCGATTCCGCCGTCCGCAGCCTTGCCTCGCGCTCTTCCTCCCGTTCGCCCTCATGTGTGCCTGTGCCGCGCCGGCGCCGCCGACACCCCGGCGCGCGATCGGTCATCCCGTCCTCACCCAGGGCAACGGCGCGCTGTCTCTGCTGACGGCAGCAGGCGACGTCGCATGGCAGATGCCGTGGGGCGGCATCCACGACATCCATCTGCTGCCCTCGGACAACGTCATGGTCCAGCGCGGCGCGAGCGCCGTCGTCGAGATCGATCGCGCGACCCGGCAGGTCGTCTGGGAATACGATGCCGCGAGCAGCAACGGCAACGCCGGCCGGCCCGTCGAGGTGCACGCGTTCCAGCCGTTACCCGACGGTACGGTGATGATCGCCGAGAGTGGCCCGGCGCGGATTCTCGAGGTCGGCCGCGACGGCAAGGTGATCGCGAACACGCCGCTCACGGTCGATCGGCCGCATCCCCACACCGACACGCGCCTCGTGCGCAAGATCGCTGCCGACCGCTACCTCGTCTGCCACGAAGGCGACGGCGTCGTGCGCGAGTACGAGCGCGGCACCGGCCGCGTGCTCTGGGACTACGACGTGCCGCTGTTCGGTCGGCAACCGCGCGGCGGCCACGGCCCCGAGGCGTTCGGCGACAAGTGCTTCTGCGCGTTGCGCCTCGCCAACGGCAACACGCTGATCGCGACCGGGAACGGACACGGCGTGCTCGAGGTCTCGCCCGCCCGCGAGATCGTCTGGCGACTCGACCAGCACGACCTGCCGGGGGTCACGTTGGCCTGGGTCACGACGCTCGACGTCCTCGACAACGGCAACTACCTCGTCGGCAACTGCCACGCTGGCCCGGGCCAGCCCGTGCTCATCGAGCTCGAGCCGCGAACGAAGGCGGTCGTGTGGCGCCTCGACGCCTTCGACCGGCTCGGCAACTCGGTCTCGAACTCGGTCGTCGTCGACGGCTCGTCGGCGTTGCGCTGACCCGGCCGTAGCCGAACCCGGCATCGTTGCAGTGGCCGTCCTTCACGTACCGATCATCCAGCGGCTCCCGAACACCCCGCCTGGCGCGCCCCGGATGCGGCAGACCGGTCGCCGCGTTCCACACGCACGGGGCGCCGGCCCGAGGTAACGGGCACTCGTCCTCGAGCCGACGTTCAGCGCGCCGGCGCGGTCGCCTCGGACGCCGACGCGGTGCTGCCCGGACTATGATCCGCGACCTGCTACTTCGCCGCTTCGACCTTCGGCTTCTCGACAGCCTTCGACACGATGAGTCCGAACAGCTCGCGCACCGTCTTGTCGTGCGTCTCGACATCGGGCGGGTCACCGCTGTAGATCGTCTCGAGCACGACCCGCCCGCGCGCGGCATCGATCGTCGCCACCTCGAATTCCAGCCGGCCGTTGCGCATCGTCTTCTGCTGCATCAGCCCGAACGGTGACGGCGGCGCGAGCTGCGTCGTCTTCGAGTCGAGGATGCGGATCATCCCCTTGTCCATCGTGTCATCCTTGTGATCGCTGACGCGACCCGACATGTCCACCCATCGGCGCGCGGCATCCTCGCTGTCGAACTCCATCGCGATGAGGATCGCGATCTTCGACTGTGGCGCCGCCGTCGGTGCGAGCTGCACCATGCGAGCGGCGCGCAGGGAGGCGACGAATGCATCGACCTCCTCCGCTTCGAGCATCGTCAGGCCGGTCGCTATCTGCTTGCCGGTCACGTTGCCGCGCATGCTGCTCCAGATCGCAGGATCGAACCTGGCCACGAACGCGTCGATGGCCGGCTCGAGCTCGTACAGCAGCGCCGGTCGCGTCGACGGATCGAGATACCACTGCGGCTGCAGGATCGTCTCGGGGTCGAGCGGTGGCGACTCGAAGATGTCCCTGCGCCCCGACTCGGGCCGCGCCTCCAGGACGGTGGTCACGAAGCGCTCGCCGTCGAGGTAGGCCGACGCCAACGCGGCCGCCTGAGCACGCATGAGGAACGCGCTCGCCTCCTCGCTGTCGGCGATGCCGGCGGGCACCGCCCCGATCGAGCCGGTCAAGGCCTCGAAGCCGTCGCTCCAGCCGCGCACCTTGCATACCCGCCGCGCCGCCAGCTGGGCGTGTCCCTCCATCACGGCGCTGAAGGCCGCCACCGAATCGGTCGACGGGGTCGCCAGCATCCGCCTGCCGAAGTCGAAGCGGAGATCGTCGATCGCGTGACAGAGCTCGTGGACCATCACCGCGCGCAAGGTGTGATCCGTCGTCAGCTCGGGCCGCCTCAGGACGCTGGCACTCGCTTCCCAGGTCGCGGCGACGACGAGGAACGTCTTCGTCGACCAGGCGTACTTCGCGAACACGAACCGGGCGAGCTCCCGGGACAATTGCGCCGCCTCGGCCTCGGCCTTGTCCTCGTCGCACTGGCGCAGGCGGATCGCCGGCAGGTTCTCGTTTGCGATGACGCGCGCGACATCCTCCGGCTCGACGAGCTTCAGCGGCGGCAGCTCGTCGAGGCTCGCGCCCAACACCTCCTCGCAAGCGGCGCGCGCGTCGGCATAGGCGGCGAGGAGACGTTCTTCACTGACGGGCACGAGGCGCGGCTTCTGGGCCGCGATCGGCGCCAGCAGCGTGAGCAGCGTGAGGGACAGGGCGTGGCGATGCATAGGGCGTTCGATGGCGGCAGGCAGGCGCCGCGGTCCGGCGATCGTATGCCGTCGGCGCGGCGGCATACCACCGTTCCTTTGCCGCACCACCGTTGATCGTCATCGTGCCCGGCCTCACAATCGAACCGATGCGATCGTTCGCCGCCCTGTTGTCCACCAGCCTGCTGATCGGGATCGCCACGGCGCAGGTGGAAACGGGCGAGAAGGCCACCGGGCAGCAACAGACACAACAACCGACACCGCAGCAGCCGGCTCGCCCGGCCGATGCCGCGGCGTTGTTCGCCGCGTTCGCCAGGATGCCCGGACTCGAGGCGAGC